>JAVLFR010000177.1:0-15371 GCA_046052785.1 Limnohabitans sp.
TCGGCAGCGTCAGATGTGTATAAGAGACAGGGTGAGCGGGTTTTTGATCTCATGCGCCAAACGCCTTGCCACCTCGCCCCAAGCCTGTGCACGCTGGGCCGAGATAATTTCAGAAATATCGTCAAACACCAACAAGCGCCCATTGTTGGGCAGCACCGCCCCACGCGCCAACAACGTGATGTGTTCTTGCTTGTCATCACTCAATTGCACAGCGGGGCTGATGGGCGTGGCATGCAGTTCAAACGACTGCTGCCAATGGTCAAGCCCATGCTGGCTGCGCTCACCCAAAAACCCATCAAACTCGCGCTGCACATGCGCTGAAAATTCGGCGAGCCCTTCGATGTCACTTAGTGACCGTCCTTCCCAAGCCGCCAGAGGCACACGCAAAATACGTGTGGCACCTGGGTTAGATGTTTTGATGAGGCCTTGCTCGCTCAACAAAATCACACCCGCGGTGAGGTTGTCTAAGATGGTTTGCAAATTAGCGCGTGAGGTGTGCACCTGCAACATGCTTCGGTCCACCGCAGAGCGAGCGTCGGCGAGTTGCTGCGTCATGACTGCAAATGAGCGCGTCAATCCACCCAGCTCGTCGCGACCTTGCAAGGTGGGTTTGGGGCTCAAGTCGCCAGCGGCCACGTCTCGCACACCTGCCGCCAACATGAGCAAGGGGCGCGCCAATTGGTTGCCCAGCAACACGGCCAGCAGCACCGCACCAAAGACCGCCAAAAACAAGCTCAGCGTCAAGGTACCGATGTACATGCTGCGCAAACCTTCTCTGCCCAACGCGCGCTCTTGGTATTCGCGGTAAGCCAATTCAACCGCCAACGCATCTCTGACCAAGGTGGGCGGCAAGGTTTTGCTGACTTGCAAAATGCGTGGCTCTATCAACAAACCCAAACCCGAGGGCGCGACCAACACCATGGCACGCATTTGCGCTTTGGACGTGCCCTGCAACTGCGCCTCATCTAAGCCATCAATGGTGGTGACCACGGTTTGAGTTTTGGCCATGCGCAGCTGCATTGGCGTTGGGCGCTCAGGGTTGATTTTGTAGCGCGACTCGCCCACGCTCGCAAGGGCTTGTCCCGAGGTGCTCCACAGCACCACGTCATCTGCGCCGATTTGCTCTTTGATGCGCTCGAGGGCAAGCCCCACGGAGGCGTCGGGTAAGTCGTTGATTTGCGAACTAAAGGTGCGGGTTTTTTGCCCCAGATCATTGGCCAAGGTGTCTAGTGTGGTGCGCCCCAAACTCAGCCCTGCGTCTAGAGCGCCTTCGACCTTCACATCAAACCAGCTCTCAATCGAACGCGACACGAATTGGTACGACACGCTGTAGATCAGCAAACCAGGCAAAAACCCCACCAAGGCAAATGTGGCCGCAATTTTGAGCAACAAACGGCTGCCAAACTTGCCTTGTCGCAGTCGCAGCAGCAAACGCACTGAGAGCCACCCAATCACGCCCATCAGCAAGGTGGCCACCACCACATTCAAAGCAAACAGCTGACGGTAGTTACGCTCGTAAAGCGCACGGTTGTCCGTGGCCTGCGTCAACAAAAACAACAACACCAGCCCCAAGCCCAAGGCCACAGCGGCGCTGAGCACCAACAACCACCGCCATTGCACGCGGGAGAGGCGAATGCGCTTTTCAGCCAGCTCGATCATGGCTTGAGCTCTAAGCGCTGGGTTTTGCTAGATGCAATATTCCAGTCGTTTTGTACCGTCGCGCCAATTTGCAAGGGGCGAGGCAGCTGTTTGAGGTCGAGCCTGAAGTTGATGCTCAAGGTTTGCTTGGCGTCTGGGTTGAAGTCACTGGCGTTGGCAATGCGCCATTGCACAAGACGGCGAACCACACCCATGGCTTCTTCGGCCGTGTCGTAGCTTTGCCCAAGGCTCATGCCTAAGCCACTGACGTTGAAAGGCTGCGGCGAGATGCTGACGCGCCAGCGCCGCGTCAGTGGCTGATAAAACAAACGCACATGGCGTTCCGTGCTGGATAGGCGCTGGGTATAAAAGTACCAACGCTCTTGGCTGATCTCTACCTCGGTGACAAAGTACAGCGTGATGCCCTTGAGCAATGCCTCTTCCAGCGTATGCGGCAGCTCGAACTGCCAAGTGCCCGACAAATACAGGCCCGTGTCTTGGCGCTCTATTTTGAGCCCTTGCAACTCGACCGCAGTTTCGGCGTGCGCCATACCCATGAGCGTCAAAACAACGGCCAAGCACAGCCCACGTGCTCGCCTGCGAACGCTCAAAAAGAGCGCTTCAAGGCGCGGGGAGTTTCTCCAGCAATGCAAAGTAAAAGCCATCGTGATCACCCGAGAGATTGTCGGCGAGCGCTGGGGGAGTTGCACGGTTTTGTGGCCTTAAATGCCCCAGAGACGGTAGCAATCGGGCATTGGTGTTGTGTTCTACAAACGTTTTGGCTTGCTTCTCCCCCTCGGCGCTGAAAACCGAGCAGGTGCAATAGAGCAACCGCCCGCCAGGCTTGACCAAAGGCCAGAGTTGTTTGAGCAGGTTTTTTTGGATGGCTGCGAGTTTGTCAATGTCCGCTTCGCGGCGCAACCAGCGCACATCGGGGTGGCGGCGCACGATGCCCGATGCCGTGCAAGGCGCATCCAACAAAATCGCGTCAAAGAGCTGACCGTCCCACCAAGACTTGGTTTGCGCTGCATCGGCCGCGATCACCGTCGCCTGTCGGCCAATCCGCTGCAGGTTTTGCACAATGCGTTCGCAGCGCTGCGGGTCAATGTCAAGCGCAATGACGTCTGAAGCCTCGTTGAGCAACTCGCGCAAGTGCGCCGTTTTACCGCCTGGCGCGGCACAGGCATCGAGCACGCGCAGCGCTTGGTTATGGGGGGCCAAGCCTTTGAGTAACAGCTGCGCGGCACATTGTGCGGCCGCGTCTTGTACCGAGCACAAGCCTTCGGCAAAACCAGGAATGTCTCGCACCGGATGCGCTTGCTCAAGCACCAAGCCTTGCTCGCCCACAGGGTACGAGGTCAAACCATGGTTGAGCCAATCGCGTTGCAAGGCCTCGCGACTGATGCGCGAGGTGTTCACGCGCAAGGTCATGGGTGCGGCTTGGTTGTTGGAGTGCAAGATCGCTTGCCAATGATCGGGGTGGTCTTGTTGCAAGCGCTTGACCCACCATTCGGGATGGTTCCACTGGGCGTGGACATCACTGTCCGTGGCTTTGACCAAAGCCTCACGCTCACGCAAAAATCGGCGCAAGCAGGCATTCAAAAAGCTCGCTTGCATTTGCAAGCTGCGGGTGTTTTTGGCGGCCTCGACGGCTTGGTTCACCAAGGTGTGCGGCTCATAGGGCGCGTTGTCTGGGTCCCATGCCAAGGCCAAGGCGGTGCACAGCAAAGCGTCTGGCAAGGGCGCAGGCGCGCGCGCTGCCAACTGCGCCCGCAAGGCTTGGGCTCGCCCCAGTTGTCGCAGCGCTTGAAACAGCAAGGCTTGCGCGCCTGGGCGCAAGGCTGCGGGCACGGCCTCCAAGGCCGCGGTGCCAGATACACCGCGTCGCACTTGCGCCAAGGCTTGTGCGACGACTTGCAGTTGCTGCCAAAGTGGAACCGATGTGGACGGGTTCTCACTCATGCCAAGACACGGCCAGGCTTGTACTTAAACACCCGCGCCATCCAAGTGGCGGGGAACATGTCAATCGCCTCGTTGTAATGGGTGACGGCTTGGTTGAAACGCTGCAAATCCGGTTGGATCGAGATGCCCAATTCGATCCAACGCTGGGTCAACTCGACGGGGACAGAGACGTAGTACACATCGGGATGCGTGAGGGCCTCCCACGCATCTTGCAGATCGCGGCTCGTCGCGACCAAGGCAATGGCGGACGAGGGCTCCAAGGGGTGCTCTTGCATCCGCGCCAAGGCCATGGCTGACAAATTGGCAGCCACTTGCAAACGCGTCCAATGGCTGGCACCCAACTCGGGTGACACCGCGGTTTGCCAACCCGTGGGCGAGGTGACTGCTGCGGTTGTGGCCTCTTGCACCAGCGCTTGGTAGCGCAACATGAGCTCTTCCACCACGGCAAACTGTTTGGCCACCGCGGTGCGCAAACCCACCAAACGGCGATACGCCCCCACGCTCCAAAACACCATCACGGCCACGAATAGCCAAAACCACCACGCATCGAGCATGCTGAACTCCCTGTTAGCCGACTATCTCTCCCCCTGAACAACAAAGGCCCTTGCGGGCCTTTGTGGTGGGGTCGCTTTACGCTGCTTCGCCAGCGCCGTGATCGACTTGGGTTTCTTCGTCAGAAGACTCCCCAGCCAATTCAGCGGCTTCAGCGTCAGCAATGGCGCGGCGCTCAGCGTCGTCCATCGCGTCTTTGACCTTGCGGGCTTTGTGATACGCCATGCCAGTGCCTGCAGGAATCAGGCGGCCCACAATGACGTTTTCTTTCAAGCCGCGCAATTCGTCGCGTTTGCCCATGATGGCTGCTTCGGTCAACACCCTTGTGGTTTCTTGGAAAGAAGCCGCAGAGATGAACGAATCGGTCGACAACGACGCTTTGGTGATACCCAGCAATAAGTTGGTGAATGTTGCAGGAATCTTGCCATCACGTTGCAGCGCTTCGTTGGTGTTGAGAATTTCTGAACGCTCGACTTGTTCGCCAGCGATGTAGTTGGAGTCACCCACACTCTCGACCACCACACGGCGCAGCATTTGACGCACGATCACTTCAATGTGCTTGTCGTTGATCTTCACGCCTTGCAGACGGTAAACGTCTTGCACTTCGTCGACGATGTAGCGGGCCAACTCTTCCATACCGAGCAAACGCAAGATGTCTTGTGGATCGGCTGGGCCGTCCACCACGCTCTCGCCTTTGTTGACCACTTGGCCTTCGTGGACCAAGATGTTCTTCTCTTTCGGAATCAGCTCGTCCCAAACTTTGCCGTCTGGATCAGTGATTTGCAAGCGTACTTTGCCTTTGGTTTCTTTACCAAATGACACCGTTCCCGTCATCTCGGCCAACATGCCTTTGTCTTTGGGTGAACGGGCTTCAAAGAGCTCGGCCACACGTGGCAAACCGCCGGTAATGTCGCGGGTCTTTTGACCTTCCACGGGGATACGCGCCAACACTTCGCCAGGGCCCACATCTTGGCCATCGCGCACTTGGATCAACGCACCAATTTGGAAGCCAATCGTCACCGCATGATCGGTACCAGGAATCTTGACTTCTTTGCCAGCGGCATCAATCAACTTGACTTGCGGGCGGATGACTTTGGTCGAACCACGACGTTTCGGGTCGATCACCACCAACGTCGACAAGCCCGTGACTTCGTCCAATTGCTTGGCGACGGTCATGCCTTCTTCGACATTCTCGAATTGCACCTTGCCGGCGAATTCAGTGATGATGGGTCGGGTCAATGGATCCCAGTTGGCCAAGATCACACCCGCCTTGAGCGACTGGTCTGGCTTGACAGACAAAATCGCACCGTAAGGCACTTTATGGCGCTCACGCTCGCGGCCATGTTCGTCATGAATGATGATTTCACCCGAGCGGGAAATGACCACCAACTCACCTTTGGTGTTGGTCACATAACGCATCGTGGCGTTAAAGCCAATCACGCCGTTTGACTTGGCTTCCACGCTAGAGGCCACCGCCGCACGCGACGCTGCACCACCGATGTGGAAGGTACGCATGGTCAGCTGGGTACCGGGCTCACCAATGGACTGGGCCGCAATCACGCCGACCGCTTCACCATTGTTGACCAAGCCACCGCGTCCCAAGTCACGCCCGTAGCACATCGCGCACAAGCCAAAACGTGTTTCGCAGTTGAGCGCTGTGCGCACTTTGACTTCGTCAACGCCAGCGGCTTCGATGTCATCAATCGTGTCTTCGTCCAGCATGACGCCAGCTTTGACCAACACAGCACGTGTTTCGGGGTTGATGATGTCTTCAATAGCGACGCGACCCAAGATGCGGTCGCGCAATGACTCAATCACTTCGCCACCTTCAACAATGGCGCGCATGAGTTGGCCATTGGTCGTGCCGCAATCGTGATCCGTGACGACCAAGTCTTGGGTCACGTCGACCAAGCGTCGTGTCAAGTAACCCGAGTTGGCGGTCTTCAAAGCGGTGTCGGCCAGACCTTTACGTGCACCGTGGGTTGAGATGAAGTACTGCAACACATTCAGACCCTCACGGAAGTTCGCCGTGATGGGGGTCTCAATGATGGAGCCGTCAGGCTTGGCCATCAAGCCGCGCATACCTGCCAACTGACGAATCTGGGCCGCAGAACCGCGAGCGCCAGAGTCGGCCATCATGTAGATGGAGTTGAACGATTCTTGCTCGACTTGGTTGCCGTGGCGGTCGATGGTCTTTTCCTTGCGGAGTTGGTCCATCATCACCTTTGACACAGCGTCGCCCGCCTTACCCCAGATGTCCACCACCTTGTTGTAACGCTCGCCAGAAGTCACCAAACCCGACACGTATTGTTGTTCGATGTCTTTGACTTCTTTTTCAGACGCGCTGATGATGGCGCCTTTTTCTGGTGGCACCAACATGTCGTCAATGGCAATTGAGATGCCCGCGCGCGTGGCCAGACGGAAACCGTTTTGCAACAGCTTGTCGGCAAAGACCACGGTTTCTTTCAAGCCGCACTTGCGAAACGCAACGTTGATGAGCTTAGAAATTTCTTTCTTCTTCAACGCCTTGTTGATGTTGGAGAACGGCAAGCCTTTGGGCAAGATTTCTGACAACAGGGCACGGCCCACGGTGGTGTCCACCAAGCTGGTGCTGGCGGTGAATTCGCCAGTTTCTTTGTCTTTGTTCCACTCAGTCAAACGCACGGCCACTTTGGCGGTCAACTCGACCACGCCCGCGTCCAAAGCGCGTTGCACTTCAGTCAGGTTGGCAAACACCAAACCTTCACCCTTGCCGTTGATACGGTCGCGGGTGGCGTAGTACAAGCCCAACACCACGTCTTGTGAAGGAACAATCGAGGGTTCGCCGTTGGCGGGGAACAAAATATTGTTCGACGCCAGCATCAAGGTACGGGCTTCCATCTGTGCTTCCACAGACAAAGGCACGTGAACAGCCATTTGGTCACCGTCAAAGTCAGCGTTGAACGCTGAACAAACCAGAGGGTGCA
Organism: Limnohabitans sp.; assembly: GCA_046052785.1. Taxonomy (GTDB): domain Bacteria; phylum Pseudomonadota; class Gammaproteobacteria; order Burkholderiales; family Burkholderiaceae_C; genus Limnohabitans. The sequence continues at coordinate 7,119 of JAVLFR010000177.1, forward strand.
ACTGAATCGCTTTGCCTTCGATCAAGATCGGTTCGAACGCTTGAATGCCCAAGCGGTGCAGCGTCGGCGCACGGTTCAACATGACGGGGTGCTCTTTGATCACCTCTTCCAAGATGTCCCACACCACGGCCGAGCCGGATTCAACTTCTTTTTTCGCTGCCTTGATCGTGGTCGCAATGCCCATGGCTTCGAGACGCGAGAAGATGAAGGGCTTGAACAACTCGAGTGCCATCAACTTGGGCAAACCGCACTGGTGCAGCTTCAAAGTTGGGCCCACGGTGATCACAGAACGACCTGAATAGTCGACGCGCTTACCCAGCAAGTTTTGACGGAAACGACCGCTCTTGCCTTTGATCATGTCAGCCAGTGACTTCAAGGCACGCTTGTTAGCCCCTGTCATGGCCTTGCCGCGGCGACCGTTGTCCAGCAAGCTGTCAACGGCTTCTTGCAACATACGCTTTTCGTTGCGGGCAATGATTTCTGGCGCTTTGAGTTCGAGCAAACGACGCAAACGGCTGTTGCGGTTGATCACGCGACGGTACAAGTCGTTCAAGTCGGAGGTTGCAAAACGACCGCCATCCAACGGCACCAAAGGACGCAAATCGGGTGGTAACACAGGCAACACCGTCAACACCATCCACTCGGGCTTGATGCCAGACTTTTTGAACGCTTCCATCAATTTCAAACGCTTGGCGTTTTTCTTGATCTTGAGTTCAGAGCCTGTGAGGTCGTTGCGCAGCTTCTCGATTTCAACATCGAGGTCAAGACCTTCGAGCAAATCTTTGATGCCTTCCGCGCCCATCTTGGCGATGAATTCATCACCGTACTCCACCACTTTGGCTTCGTAATCGTCTTCCGACATGATGGCGAATTTCTTCAAAGGTGTCATGCCGGGGTCGGTCACCACATAGGCTTCAAAGTACAACACGCGTTCGATGTCACGCAAGGTCATGTCGAGCACCAGGCCCAAACGTGATGGCAATGACTTCAAGAACCAAATGTGGGCGCACGGTGCGGCCAGGTCGATGTGACCCATGCGCTCGCGACGCACTTTGGTTTGTGTGACTTCAACGCCGCACTTCTCGCAAATCACGCCACGGTGCTTGAGGCGTTTGTATTTGCCGCACAAGCATTCGTAGTCTTTGATGGGGCCAAAAATCTTGGCGCAAAACAGACCATCGCGCTCGGGCTTGAAGGTACGGTAGTTGATGGTTTCTGGCTTTTTCACTTCGCCAAAAGACCATGAGCGGATCTTCTCGGGGGAAGCCATGCCAATTTTGATGGCATCGAAATGCTCATCGGGCGTGAACTGCTTGAACAGGTCGAGTAATGATTTCATGTTTTAAATCCTTCTTTTCGTCAAACCGCTTAAGCGCGGTCCAACTCAATGTCGATGCCCAATGAACGAATTTCTTTGACCAACACGTTGAACGATTCGGGCATGCCCGCTTCGATCGAATGCTCGCCTTTGACAATGCTCTCGTACACCTTGGTACGGCCCTGCACGTCGTCGGACTTGACGGTCAACATTTCTTGCAATGTGTAAGACGCGCCGTAAGCTTCCAAAGCCCACACCTCCATCTCACCGAAACGCTGGCCACCGAACTGCGCCTTACCACCCAGCGGCTGCTGCGTGACCAAGCTGTAGGGGCCGGTAGAACGGGCGTGCATCTTGTCGTCCACCAAATGGTGAAGCTTCAAGAAGTGCATGTAGCCAATGGTGGTGGGACGCTCAAACGGTTCGCCCGTGCGACCATCAAACAAGTTCGCCTGTGTGCGTGTCGCTGTCAGTCCTTTTGCCTTGGCGATGTCGTCTGGGTAAGCCAGCTTCAGCATGGTGCGGATGTCTTCTTCTGCAGCGCCGTCGAAGACGGGGGTTGCAAAAGGCACACCCTTGGTCAAGTTGCCTGCCATTTCGACGATTTGCGCGTCGTTGAGCTTGCTTAGGTCTTCTTTGCGGCCCGAACCGTTGTACAACTCTTCCATGAAGGCACGGACTTCAGCGGCTTTGGCTTGCTCTTGCAGCATGTTGCCAATACGTTGGCCAATGCCTTTACCCGCCCAACCCAAGTGAACTTCCAACACCTGACCCACGTTCATACGTGACGGAACGCCCAAGGGGTTCAACACGATGTCGCACGGTGTGCCGTCGGCCATGTAGGGCATGTCTTCGACCGGAACGATCTTGGACACCACACCCTTGTTGCCGTGACGGCCGGCCATCTTGTCACCAGGCTGCAAGCGACGCTTGACGGCCAAGTAGACCTTGACCATCTTCAGCACGCCCGCTGGCAACTCGTCGCCTTGCGTCAACTTTTTGCGCTTCTCTTCGAAGGCCAAGTCAAAGCTGTGACGGGTTTGTTCCATCGCATTTTTGATGCTTTCCAACTGACCCGCCGTTTCTTCATCAGAAGGACGGATGTCGAACCAGTGGAACTTCTCGACAGACGCCAAATAGGCCTTGTCGATCTTGCTGCCCTTGGCCAACTTGTTGGGGCCGCCATTGGCAGTTTTGCCGTTCAAGAGTTTTTCGATACGGTCAAACGCGTCAGCTTCCACGATGCGCAGCTGGTCGTTCAAGTCAAGGCGGAAGCGCTTGAGTTCGTCATCAATAATTTGCTGCGCACGCTTGTCACGCACGATGCCTTCACGGGTGAAGACTTGCACGTCGATGACTGTGCCCTGCGAACCTTGGCTCACGCGCAGAGATGTGTCTTTCACATCGCTGGCTTTTTCGCCGAAGATCGCGCGCAACAGTTTTTCTTCGGGTGTCAGTGTGGTTTCGCCTTTTGGCGTGACCTTGCCGACCAGTGTGTCGCCAGGCTGCACTTCAGCGCCCACATAGATGATGCCGGAGTCGTCCAAGCGGTTGAGTTGTTGCTCAGCCAAGTTGGGAATGTCGCGTGTGATTTCTTCTGCGCCCAATTTGGTGTCACGGGCCATCACCACGAGTTCTTCGATGTGGATCGAGGTGTAGCGGTCTTCGGCCACCACGCGCTCGCTGATCAAAATCGAGTCTTCGAAGTTATAACCGTTCCAAGGCATGAACGCGATCAACATGTTTTGACCGATGGCAATTTCGCCGAGGTCAGTGGAGGCGCCGTCTGCAATCACATCACCCTTGGTAATCTTGTCGCCACGCTTGACGATCGGACGCTGATGGATGTTGGTGTTTTGGTTGGATCGTTGGTACTTGATGAGGTTGTAGATGTCCACACCCACTTCGCCAGCTTGCGCTTCGGCGTCGTTGACGCGAACCACCACGCGCGTGGCGTCCACATAGTCCACCACGCCGCCACGGGTGGCCGTCACCACGGTGCCCGAGTCGACCGCGGCCACGCGCTCAATGCCGGTGCCGACCATGGGTTTTTCAGGACGCAACACAGGCACGGCTTGGCGTGACATGTTGGCGCCCATCAACGCGCGGTTGGCGTCATCGTGCTCGAGGAACGGAACCAATGAAGCCGCCACCGACACGATCTGTGCAGGCGACACGTCCATGTACTGGATGCGCTCAGCGCCACACAAAATGGATTCACCGTTTTCACGGGCAGACACCAAGTCGCCCGTCAGCTTGCCGTCTTTGTCCAAAGCCGCGTTGGCCTGCGCAATGACGTATTTGCCTTCTTCGATGGCAGACAAGTAATCGATGTCCATCGTCACTTTGGCATCCACCACGCGACGGTAGGGAGTTTCAATGAAACCGTACTCGTTCAAGCGCGCATACAACGCCAAAGAGTTGATCAAACCAATGTTTGGACCTTCTGGTGTTTCGATGGGACACACACGACCGTAGTGAGTCACGTGCACGTCACGCACTTCAAAGCCAGCGCGTTCGCGCGTCAAACCGCCTGGACCCAACGCAGAGACGCGACGCTTGTGCGTGATCTCGGCCAAGGGGTTGGTTTGGTCCATGAACTGTGACAACTGTGAGGCACCAAAGAATTCTTTCAGTGCAGCAGAGATTGGCTTGGAGTTGATCAAGTCGTGCGGCATGAGCGGCTCTTGCTCGGCTTGACCCAAACGCTCTTTCACGGCTTTTTCGATACGTGCCAAGCCTGTGCGGTATTGGTTTTCAGCCAATTCACCCACGCAACGCACGCGACGGTTGCCCAAGTGGTCGATGTCATCGACTTCACCACGGCCATTGCGCAAGTCGACCAAAATTTTGACCACGGACAAGATGTCGTCGTTGGTCAAGACCATCGGACCGGTGGATTCAGCCGTGCCTACTTTGGCGTTGAACTTCATACGACCCACGCGCGACAAGTCGTACGTGTCTGGGTTGTAGAACAAACGTTGGAACAAGGCTTGCACCGCGTCTTCGGTAGGTGGCTCGCCTGGGCGCATCATGCGGTAGATGGCAACGCGTGCGGCAAATTCGTCCACAGTTTCATCCGTGCGCAAGGTTTGCGAAATGTATGCACCTTGGTCGAGTTCGTTGGTGTAGATGCACTGGAGCTCTTGCACACCCGCCTCGCGCAATTTCTTGAGCAAGGCCTCGGTCAACTCGTCGTTGGCACGTGCAATCAACTCACCCGTGTCGCTGTCGATGATGTTTTTGGCCAGCACACGGCCCACCAGGAAGTCTTCTGGCACGCTGATGTGGGTGGTTTTGCTCTCGTCGAGCTCACGGGTGTGACGCACCGTCACACGTTTGTCCTTGGCCACAATGACCTTACCCGACTTGTCCGTGATGTCAAAACGCGCCACTTCGCCGCGCAGACGTTCAGCCACAAATTCCATTTGTGCGCCGCTGTCCATCAGGCGGAAGTTGTCGTTCACGAAGAAGTTCGCAAGGATGGTTTCTGGGGTCAAGCCAATGGCTTTGAGCAGAATCGACACGGGCATTTTGCGGCGACGGTCGACGCGGAAGTACAGCAAGTCTTTGGGGTCGAATTCGAAATCGAGCCATGAACCGCGGTAAGGGATGATGCGCGCACTGAACAACAATTTGCCAGAGCTGTGGGTCTTGCCTTTGTCGTGCTCAAAGAACACGCCAGGCGAACGGTGCAACTGAGACACGATCACGCGCTCGGTGCCGTTGATGATGAACGAGCCTTTTTCGGTCATCAAGGGCACTTCGCCCATGTAGACCTCTTGCTCTTTGACTTCCTTGACCACTTTGGACTGCGGTGTCGAAGACTCACGGTCATAAATGATGAGTTGCACGCGCGCGCGCACAGCGGATGAGAATGTCAAGCCACGGGTTTGGCACTCACGCACATCAAAGGCAGGCTTGGCCAAGTTGTATTCGAGATACTTCATCTCGACGAAACCGTTGTGCGACACGATGGGGAAAGCGGCTTCAAACGCAGCTTGCAAACCTTCGTTGGTACGCTTTTTCGGGACGCTATCAGCTTGCAAGAACGCGGTGTACGCGTCTTTTTGCATCTGTAACAAATAGGGGATTTCCAGCACGCTGTCGCGGCTGCCAAAATTTTTGCGAATGCGCTTGCGTTCGGTGTATGTGTAAGCCATGAGATCTCCGGGCTTGATCTTTCAGAACTGATTTTCCGCATAGGACATCACGTCCCATGCATCAGGCTTGGCGGCTGGCCTCTACCAGCGTTGGCGGACGGTTGCGCATTGCACGCAACCCGAACCAAGGCATCTTCTGCAGTTGGGGTCAGAAGACACTCAAAAGAAGGTTGATTTCAACCCGCTTGTGGGTGTGCTCTGTAAGTACAGAAGGCTGGAGGCCCTTTGGGGGCACTCCAGCCTCATGAGAGAGCCGAATTACTTCAGCTCAACCTTTGCACCAGCTTCTTCAAGCTTCTTCTTGGCGGCTTCAGCGTCAGCCTTAGACACGGCTTCTTTGACAGCCTTTGGCGCACCGTCCACCACGTCTTTGGCTTCTTTTAAGCCCAAGCCAGTGATTTCGCGAACCGCTTTAATCACGGACACTTTGTTGGCACCTGCCTCGAGCAACATGACGTTGAACTCGGTCTTCTCTTCAGCTGCAGCAGCACCGCCACCACCGCCAGCAGCGGGAGCAGCCATTGCAGCTGCGCTCACGCCAAACTTCTCTTCGATGGCTTTCACCAAGTCGTTGAGTTCCAAGACCGTCATGCTGTCGAGCGCGGTCAAAAATGCGTCTTTATCGAATGCCATTTTTATTTCCTAACAATTAGTTAAACATAAGCTGCGCATTAAGCGGCAGCTGTTTCGCCTTTTTGAGCGGCCAACGCACCCAACACCACTGCGGTGCGGGACATCGGCGACATCAACAAGCCACACAACTGCGCCAACAACACTTCTTTCGAAGGGATGCTTGCCAATTGCTTCACGCCGTTTGCATCCAAAGCTTTACCACCGTAAACGCCACCGCGAATCACCAACTTGTCATTGGTTTTTGCGAATTCAGCCACCACTTTCGCGGCAGCAATTGCGTCAACAGAGAAGCCATAGATCAGCGGTCCCGTCATCTGGTCGGCGACAACTTCAAATGAGCTACCCGTCACAGCACGGCGAGCGAGCGTGTTTTTCAACACACTCAGATTCACACCGTTGCTGCGCGCTTGGTTGCGCAATTTCGTCATGTCAGCGACCGTGATGCCGCGGTATTCCGCAATCACCAGCGTTTGAGCTTGGGCGGCGAGCGTGGTCACTTCTGAAATGACCGCTTCTTTCTCACTGCGATTAAGACTCAAGGTCTACTCCTTTAAATGTGTCTTCAGGGATGATCCCTTGGACACGCCACTTTTGCAGCGACCTAACTGTCAGGAAAAATTCCGTCGAGCGGGATCGCCATCTGCGTTGGTCAATCAAATTAAGCGAGGCAAGCCCCACACCAACGGTCTTGGAGGGCCTGTGCAACTCCGAAGAGTTGCCTCAGCCCACCACGCTAGGCGCTGCTCACGCAGCGCCCGGATTCGCGCTCGACGCTTTAGGCGCCGAGTGTTTGCACATCAACGCGCACGCCCACACCCATGGTGGACGAGACGGCGACTTTGCGCAGGTAAATGCCCTTGCTCGAAGCAGGCTTGGCCTTGTTCAAGGCTTCGACCAATGCCGCCAAGTTGCCTTGCAGCTTGTCGGTGTCGAATGAACGGCGGCCGATGGTGCTGTGCACGATACCGGCTTTGTCCACACGGAACTGAACTTGACCCGCCTTGGCGTTGCGCACCGCAGTGGCCACATCAGGGGTCACCGTGCCGACTTTGGGGTTAGGCATCAGACCACGTGGGCCCAAAATCTGACCCAACGTACCCACCACGCGCATGGCGTCAGGGGCAGCGATCACCACGTCAAAAGGCATATCCCCTGCTTTGACCATGGCAGCTAAATCGTCCATGCCCACCACATCCGCACCAGCCGCTTTGGCTTCTTCAGCCTTGGCGCCTTGGGCGAACACGGCCACGCGGGCGGTTTTACCCGTGCCGTTTGGCAAGACCACGGCGCCACGCACCACTTGGTCAGATTTCTTCGCGTCGATGCCGAGTTGCACGGAGACGTCGATGGATTCGTCGAACTTGGCCGTGGCGCACTCTTTGACAATGCCCAAAGCATCTGTCAAGGGGTACAGCTTGGTGCTGTCAACTTTGCCTTCAAAGGCTTTTTGTTTTTTCGTGAGCTTAGACATTTACACGCCCTCCACAGTCACGCCCATCGAACGGGCAGAGCCGGCGATGATGCGAACAGCGGCGTCCAAATCGGCCGCATTCAAGTCTTCCATTTTGGTTTTGGCGATCTCTTCGAGCTGCGCGCGCGTGATCTTGCCTACCTTGTCGACGTGAGGTCGTGCAGAGCCTTTGTCGAGCTTGATGGCCTTCTTGATCAAGGTCGTCGCGGGCGGCGTCTTGATGATGAAGGTGAAGGACTTGTCGGCAAACGCCGTGATGACCACGGGCAATGGCAGACCTGGCTCAACGCCTTGGGTCTGGGCGTTGAACGCCTTGCAGAATTCCATGATGTTCAAACCACGTTGACCCAATGCTGGGCCAATCGGTGGCGATGGATTGGCTTTACCTGCTGGCACTTGCAGCTTAATAAAACCGACGATTTTTTTCGCCATGCTTTTCTCCTTGCGGGTACAAACGTTCTTGCGAACTCCCCGGGGTTAACGACTCACATTCAATGTTTGGCACCGAGTCGGGAAGCGCCAAACCACAAACTTTTCAAGCGATCAGGTCTTTTCGATCTGACCGAACTCTAATTCCACAGGTGTGGCACGACCAAAAATGGTCACCGACACACGCACTTTGCTCTTGTCGTAGTTGACCTCTTCGACGGTGCCGTTGAAATCGGTGA
>JAVLFR010000178.1:0-1566 GCA_046052785.1 Limnohabitans sp.
AGCACGATTTGTCGTGCGGTGTTATCCGTCAGGTCTGCGCCGCGCACGATGTGGGTGATGTCTTGCGCAGCGTCGTCCACCACCACGGCGAGTTGGTAGGCCCACAGACCGTCGGCTCGGCGCAATACAAAGTCACCCACTTCTTGCGCCACGTCTTGTTGCTGGCTGTCAAGTAAACGGTCTTGCCAAGTCAATGGCGTGGGCAGTTTTAAATCGTCGATCACGCGTTGCACATCCAGTCGCCATGCACGTGGCGCTTTGCCGTTCAGACCGCCTCGACAAGTGCCCGGGTAGATGGCGGCATGATGGCGCTCACGCGTGTGGCCCATCAAAATTTGTGCGTCTTCTATCTCTTTGCGCGAGCAGCCACAGGGATAGGCCCAGCCTTTGGCTATCAAGGTCTCCAGTGCCGTTTCGTAGGCATTGCCGCGTTGCGATTGCCACATCACTGTTGCCTCGGGTATGAGTCCACAAGCGGCGAGTTGTTGCAAGATGAGTTGGTCTGCCCCCTTGACACAGCGCGGTGTGTCTACGTCTTCGATGCGCACCAGCCATTGGCCGCCATGCGCGCGTGCATCTAGCCAGCTGGCGAGGGCCGCAACGAGCGAGCCCGCATGGAGCGGGCCGGTGGGGGAGGGAGCGAATCGACCGATATAGGGCACGAGCACTTCACGCACGTTGCCCGTGCGTGCACTGTTTTACAAGCGCTTGGCTGATTGGCAAACACTCAGGGCCAGCTCAAGGCCTGAGATAAATGCGTCTTCCACGCGGTGGCCCAAGTGCCAGTCGCCACATGTACCCAAGCCATTGGCGGGGTTGTACTGGTGCGACACGCCTAATGGCGTGACGGTTTTGGCATACAGCCAGCGGTGCATATCGGCGTGTGTGGGCTCGGCGCGAATGCCCGTCAGTTCTGCAAACGCCCGCAAAAGTTTGGCTTTGACGCGCGTTTCGCTGTCCGCGATGTGCTCGGCCGACCAGGCCGCGCTCGCTTGTACCGTCCAACGCTCAACCTTGCCGCGCCCTGGCTTGGAGGATTCGCGAGCCAACCAGGCAATGCGGTGGTGAATGCTGCGTGCCGCGTTCCACTGGGGGCCGATGTGCAAATTGGGTTGTGTGGCTTTTGGAAAAGCCACCATCATGGTCCAGCAAGGGGCCACTTCCACCGCGTCCATGGCTTTGAACCACTTGGTGTTAGCCGCTTCTTTGCCAGAGGCTTTGAGCAAGATCTCAGCCTGTGTGCAGGGGATAGCGAGCAACACGTGGTCAAAGCCCGAGACAGACTGACCTTGCGCATGCACGGTCCACAGACCTTTGGCACCGCGTTCAAGTCGCGTAACAGGGGTGTTGTAGCTGACGGCTTTGCCCAGGGGTTCGGCCCAGTGACACACCAAGGCGTTCATGCCAGGCTTGGCCACGAAGTGCGCTTCTTGGGTGTTGCGGGCCGCTTCAAACACATGGCCCAGTGGGTCGAGCACGCGCACAGCATTGGCGCTCCAAGGGCGGCAAATGTCGGTGGTGCCGGGAACCGATTGAAGGGCGAGCGAAAACCGCGGGTCGCGCACC
>JAVLFR010000179.1:0-6573 GCA_046052785.1 Limnohabitans sp.
GGCCAGCACTGTGCTGACCGAGTTTGCCGTGGCCAGTCGCAAAGTCAAAGACACCAAAATCAGTCCCGACAGCGTGGCCGACGCCGCGCAACAAATGCAACGCTTGGTGGGTAAACGCTTCATTGCCGACACGCCCTTCACACAGTTGCAGCACTTTGCGCGCTACCTCAAAGCCGTGGTGCTGCGCCTAGACAAATTGCGCGCCGACCCTGCACGCGACGCTGCCAAATTGGCCGAACTCAAACCACTGGACCAAAAATATTGGCGCTTGGTGGCCGAGCGCAAAGGCGTGACCGATGCACGCATGCAAGAGTTCAGGTGGCTACTGGAGGAGCTGCGCGTGAGCTTCTTCGCGCAAGAGCTGCGCACGCCCCAGCCGGTGAGTGTGAAGCGGCTGGATAAGGCTTGGCAGCAGTTGAGTTATTGAGTCGTCAAGTTGCGACTCAATGTGTTGGCTGAACGGCTCAGTCTTGGTTCAACCATTCACAAATCGGCTGCCACTGCTCCAAGTCTTTTTGCACTTTAGACGGCGTGATGTCAAACAATGACAAACCGTGTGCGGCCATGTGCAGGTAGTACTGGGTGTCGCGCAAATAGCTGAGCACTTGTACGTCGAGCGACTCGACAAACTTGCGCAGGTTGGCGGCCGAGATGGTTCGCGCATCCACACGGTTGCCAATCACGCGCACGTCCGTGGGCAGGCCTTGGGTGAGGCTGACGAGTTGCAGCAAAAAATCTTGGGTGGCATGCATATCAAACAGGCTGGGCATGACGGGCACGATGACTTTGTCTGCGCGTTGAATCACTTCTTTGAGTCGCCAGCCATGGATGCCGCCTGGGGTGTCGATCACCACATGGGTGGTGCCTTGCGGGGGCTTGGCGGTGAGCACCAGGTCGGCTTCGTATTCCCACGTGGCGATGCGGGGCAGTGTCTCGGGGCGTTGTTGCAGCCAAAGTCGCGAGGACTGCTGTGTGTCAGCGTCCCCCAGCATGACCCGGTGGCCTTGGCTGGCAAAGTAGCCGGCGATGTTGGTGGACAAGGTGGATTTACCTGCGCCCCCTTTGGGGTTGGCAATGACGACAACTTTCATGGCGGCACCGTCACAAACGCGCCAATCGGCCCAAGGCCAATTTCAAGGTGTCGTCTTGTTTGGCAAAGCAAAAGCGCACCACGCGCTGATCAAAGCCATCGGCGTAAAAGGCCGACAAGGGAATAGCGGCCACGCCAATTTCGCTGGTGAGCCATTTGCAGAATTCGGCTTCGCTCAAGTCCTTCTCAGGCACGCCTAATTTGTCAATGCGCACGCACTGGAAGTAGCTGCCTTGCGAGGGCAACAACTCGAATTTGGTGTGTGCCAGGCCCTGGCGAAACAAGTCGCGCTTGGCGGCGTAGAAAGCCGGCAGTTGCAAATAGGGCTGTGGATTTTTCATGAACGACGCCAAGCCATGTTGCACAGGGGTGTTGACAGTGAACACATTGAACTGATGCACCTTGCGAAACTCAGCGGTGTATGCGGCAGGGGCCGCCACGTAGCCGACCTTCCAGCCTGTGACATGGAAGGTTTTGCCAAAGCTCGACACGATAAAGGCGCGCTTGGCCAAGCCGGGAAAGCTCGAGGCACTGAGGTGCTTGAGCGGGGCATAGACCATGTGCTCGTAGACCTCGTCGCTGATGAGCACGATGTTGGTGGGGACGAGCAGCTCTTGCAGTTTGAGCATTTCCTCACGCGTCCACACAGTGGCGCTGGGGTTGTGCGGGCTGTTGACGATGATGGCGCGGGTCTTGGGCGTGATGGCTGCCGCGATTTTGTCGAAGTCGGGACGGAAGGTGCCGGGGGTGAGTGGCACGCGCACTGGCACGCCACCGGCCATGTCGATGTTGGGAATGTAGCTGTCGTAGCAGGGCTCTAGCACGATCACTTCATCACCCGCGCGCACCACCGCCAAGATGATGCTGAGGATGGCTTGCGTCGCACCCGCGGTGATGGTGATGTCGTGGATGGGGTCGTAGCGGTACTGGTAGAGCGATTCAATTTTGTCGGCCACGACTTCACGCAGCACCGGCACGCCGGCCATGGGCGGGTATTGGTTGAGGCCGTGGGTCATGGCGTTGTTGACGCAGGCCACGAGCTCGGGGTCGCAGTCAAAGTCGGGAAAGCCTTGGCCGAGGTTGACGGCGTTTTTCTCGGTGGCCATCGCCGACATGACCGTGAAGATGGTGGTGCCGATGTTGGGAAACTTGGTGTCGAGGTGCGGTGTGGTCATCACAGGGCTCAAAGTTGAAAGTCAGTGGGGTGGCCGTCGAGGGCCTTCATGATGAGGTGGCGGTCGAGGCGATCGCTTAACAGGGCGGCGAAGTCGTACACAAAGTGGCGAATGTAGGCGCTGCGCTTGAAGGCAATCCGCGCCACGTTTTTACCAAAGAGATGTGCGGCGGGGCGAGCCACGAGGTCGTCATCCAGGCCATCTTTCACAGCCATTTCGGCCACGATCCCCACGCCCAAACCCAAGCGCACGTAGGTCTTGATGACGTCAGAGTCAATGGCCTCGAGTGCGATGCGTGGGGTGAGTTTCTTGGCGGCAAAGGCTTTGTCGATGCGGGTGCGACCGGTGAAGGACGGGTGGTAGGTGACGATGGGTTCAGCCGCCAAGTCTTCGAGCGAGATGCGCACTTTGGCTGCGAGCGGGTGAGACTTGGGGATCACCAACATGTGCTCCCACTCGTAGCAGGGCAGGGTGACCAGCTCGGGGTATTCAGACAGCGATTCGGTGGCGATGCCGATTTCGGCCACCTCATCCATCACCATTTGCGCCACTTGCGCGGGCGCACCCTGGTGCAGGCTGATGTTGACGTTGGGGTACGCCTCACGCAGCTTGGCCACGGGGACGGGCAGCACATAGCGCGCTTGGGTGTGGGTGGTGGCGATGGACAGGGTGCCGCTGTCTTCGGCACTGAATTGTTCGCCAATGCGCTTCAAGTTGCCCACTTCGCGCAAGATGACTTCGATGCTGCGCAGCACGTGCTGGCCTGGCTCGGTGACGCGCTTGAGGCGCTTGCCATGGCGCGAGAAGATTTCGATGCCCAGCTCTTCTTCTAATTCAATGATGGCTTTGGACACGCCCGGCTGCGAGGTGTGCAGCGACTTGGCCACCTCGGTCAGATTGAGGTTGCGACGAACGGCTTCTTGGACGAAACGGAATTGATGCAGGTTCATGGCGTGGCAATGAGATAAGCCTCTCATTATGCCTTGAGCGTCTAATTAACCCGTTCTTTATGCTTTGTAATAACTGCGGTACCACGCCACAAAACGTGCCATGCCTGTGCCCAAGGGCGTGGCGGGGGTAAAACCAATGCAGGCTTCAAGTTGCGTGGTGTCTGCAAAGGTGGCGGTCACGTCGCCAGGCTGAGCGGGCTTCATGATCTTTTGGGCTTGCACGCCCACCGCTTGTTCGAGGGTGTCCACAAAGTCCATGAGTTGCACGGGGTCCGAGTTGCCAATGTTCAATAGGCGATAGGGTGCCCAGCTCTCGGCGCAGCCAGGCGCTTGGCCTGTCGCAAAAGTTTGTGGCACAGGGGGCCGATCGAGCACCCGCAGGGCAGATTCGACGATGTCGTCCACATAAGTGAAGTCGCGCATCTGTTGCCCATGGTTGTAAATCTCGATGGCTTGCCCGTTGAGGATGGCGTGTGCAAATTTGAAGGGGGCCATGTCGGGGCGACCCCAAGGGCCATACACCGTGAAGAAGCGCAAGCCCGAGGTGGGCGTGCCGTACAAGTGGCTGTAGGTGTGGGCCATCAGCTCATTCGCACGCTTGGTGGCTGCGTACAAGCTGACGGGGTGGTCAACGGGGTCGGATTCTTTGAAGGGCAGCTTTTCGTTGCCGCCATACACGCTGGAGCTGCTGGCGTAGGCCAGATGCTTGACTTGCCAGTGGCGTGACCATTCCAAAATATTTAAGAAAGCCACCAAGTTGGATTGCGCGTACACATGGGGGTGGTCGATGGAGTAGCGCACGCCAGGCTGAGCGGCGAGGTGAAGAATTGAGTCCGGACGCCAAGCGCCGAGGGCAGCGTCAATGGCCGCCATGTTGACCAAGTCTTCTTCGATGAAGCGGAAATTGGGTTGACCCAGTAGCTGCTGCATGCGCGCGTGCTTGAGCTTGACATCGTAATAGGGGGTGAAGTTGTCAATCCCAACCACCTCATCGCCACGGGCGAGGAGCCGTTGGGCCGCATGCATGCCGATGAAACCAGCGCAACCAGTGAGTAAAACTTTCATGCGGAGATTGTCCTGTAAAACAGGCGCTTGGCTCGCCATCGCACATAGCACCAGCGGGTCAACCAAGCGCAGCCCCACAGCAGCAGACCCCCAAACACCACATCGCCCAAAAAGTGCCCGCCTTGGGCCATGCGAATAACACCCAGGACCAAGCCCGTGGCCCAGCCAATGGCGATCCAGCGCCGACGTGTGCGTGTGGTGGCCAGCGCGCCCACGCTCATGAGCACAAAGCCTGTGCCCGCATGGCCACTCATGAAAGAGCAATTGCGTTCACATGCAGCGCTGGGGATCAAAGGCGAGGTGTAGGTTTGGGTGCCCCCCAATTCAGTGATTTGGCTGGGGCGGGCGCGTCCCCAGTGGTCTTTGAACCCCACATGCAAGATGAGCCACAACCCCAGCACCAAGCCCACGAGCAAGGCGCCGGTTTGGCGCTGAGTCGTGGGCGTCATCCAGCGCCTGCCCACCAGCATCAAGAGCACACAGCCCAACAGCATGGCGCGGCCGACCCACGGCACGCTCATGTGCCATGTTTCAACCCACGGCCATTGCGCGGCATCAAACCCAAGCTCCGGCGTGAAGAACCATCGGGCCACTTGCAGATCGAGTGCTGGCCAAACCAGATACACCCCCACGCCGATCAGGGTGAGCGCCACCCAGATCTGCACCTCATGGCGTTGGGGACGCGTCATGGCGTTGTCGGCTCGGTTTGCAACACCCAGGCTTGCAGCGTGACGCGACCGGAGGTGGCCACGCCAAGTTGGCGTGCATGGGGATAGCGCAGCCGCAACGCGGGATGAGGTTCACCGGGGTTGAGCCACACCACCGTCGGATCGCTGGCATCGGCTGGCCAAGGCTGCTTCCACTCAAAATGGTGGTGCACACCGCCATCGCTGTTCCAGACGAACAACTGGGGTTCGAGCTTGCGCAAGCTGTAAGCGGTTTGCACCAAGGTGCTGCGGTCGCCCGTGAGCCAAGGGACATCGCGGTAAGGTTCGAGCGCGGGTTGCAGTGTTTGTAATGCCTCTTCCCAGCCGCGCATGCGGCCCCAAATGTCCCACTTGGATTGGTTGGCTGGGGTGGACACGCCCACCCATTGTTTGATGTCGCCCCCCACAGCGATGAAGCCGCTCAGCACCACACCCGCCAAGCATGTCCCAACCAAGCGTGTGAGCGAGATTTGCAGCGAAGTCGCCCAACAGGCCAACCACAAACACACGCCCAAGGCCATGGGCACCGACCAATTGATGAGGGCTTTGGAATTGAGCGCTTGCACCAGGCCCAAAGCCAAGATGGGACAAGCCAATGCGAGCGCGTAGGTGCGTGGCGACCACATCCCAACAGCCAGCGGGCTAGGCCTGATGGCGGCGCTGGTCGCAGTGTTGCGGGCTTGGCGCCAAATCCAAAAGCACAATAACCACACGCTCGGACCCAAGATCAGCAACTGACCCAAAGAAAACTCCAGTCCCGAGGTCAAAGCCCGACGCCAACCGCCCACGCCCTGCGCCACGGTAGAGCCTGTTTCTTGCACCGTGATTTCAAGCGTGTGTTGCGCCGTCGGCCAATGGTTGGCCATGTTCCAAGCCAAGTGCGGCATCAGCACCAACACCGCCACCGCGAGGGCCAGCAAACCCCCTAGAAAGAAGGGCCGACGTTGCGCGGTGGGGGCTGCGGCTAACAGCCACAGGGCACTGAGACCCAAAGCGAGCGCACTGTATTTGGACAACACCCCAAGCCCCAGGCACACGCCGCACGCCACCCACCAAGCGCGCGCGCGTTGGCCTTTGGCATGGGCCGCCTCCCACAGCGTGAACATGCAAAGTGCCCAGCACAAAGTCAGGGGCGCATCGGTGGTGACGCTCAACCCCAACAAGCCCGACACCAAGGTGGCCGAAAACAGCCCACCCGCCACCATGGCGGTGCGCAGGTCACGCATGCGATAAGCCAAACCGCCCAACACCCAAGCGCTCAAAATCCAGCACGTCATCGCCAAGGCTTTGATGCCCAGCAGAGAGTTGCCAAACAGCGCGGTGGAAGCGGTGATGAGTGCCACCAACACGGGTGGCTTAGAGAAATAACCCCATTGCAAGTCACGCGACCACAGCCAGTATTGCGCCTCGTCCACGTGTAAGCCTGCGCCACTCAGGGTGAACTCGACCATCCGCAAGCCCAGCAGCGCCACTGAGATGAGTGCCAAAACCGCGAGTGTGCGGGGGGTGCGTGAGACAGGCTGGTGCATGGTGGGCGCGATCAAGGCAGTGGCTTGAGCAACAACAGCCCACGGTGGCTGTGTGCG
>JAVLFR010000180.1:0-2332 GCA_046052785.1 Limnohabitans sp.
GGTTTTTTTTCACCCTAGGCTAAATGTTGCGCTTGCTGTGGGCTACGCACATAGCCAAAGCGTTTGGCAAGATCATGGGCGGGGACTTCTTGCGGCACCCAAAGGCCTGCTTCGATATAGCCTGCCGCTGACAAGACATCTTGTGTGTGAATCAAGCCAAATCCTTGCGCCGTGTCTAAATACAAGCGGCCATGCTCATCCAAGATGCACCGCTGCACCCGAACCACCTCGCCTGTGTGCGCTTGAATTGCCCCATTGGGTTGTATTCGCCATATCCATGGCGTCGCTTCCAGTTCGACAAAAACGCGTTGCGGGCCATTTTGAAAAAACCATTGCCCCGCTTTGTCGCTGGCATAGTTTCGCGTGATGAAGGCGATGAGTTTGTCATGCGTGATGCGAGAGCCTTTGCTTTGAGTGAAAGACCCTTGTGTTTGTGCCTGCTCATCTCGCATGTACCAGTCGCCACGCGCATCCAGTCCCAACCAGCCGTAGCAGTCGGGCACATGGGGCCATTTGGCCATGGCTTGTCGGACGATGTCATCCATGTTGTTTGAGCCATTCATTCACAGCCCTTGGCATTTCTTGTAAATCGGCTGGAAACATACCTGATACAAAACCCACATGACCGCCTTGTCTGGGCTGCCACAAGCACACATCGGGACTCACATGTGCAGGCACTGGCAGGCTTTGCGCAGGGACGAAAGGATCATTTTGAGCATTCAATACCAAGGCGGGCACTTTGACGAGCGACAGCCCAGGCTTGGCGCTTGCGCGCGCCCAATAGTCATCTGTATTCCTGAATCCATGCAAGGGTGCCGTGAAAACTTGGTCAAACTGATACAGCGAGTTGGCTGCCATCAATTTTTGAGGGTCAAACAATCCTGGAAACTGCTTTAGTTTCTGCATAGCTCGGGGCTTCATGGTGCCTAAGAACATCCTTGCGTACAACAGCCGATTGATCCCTGCGTCGATGGCATGACCACTGGCAGCTAGATCGATCGGTGAGCAAACTGATGCAATCCCGTTGACCCACTGAGTGGCAGCTTGCCCCATTTCTCCAGCCCATCGCATGAGGGCATTGCCGCCTAAGGAGATACCAACGGCAAACAAGGGCCCGCGATGGCGCTGACGTAGGCGACTTAACATCCAGCCTATTTCTTCGAAATCGCCCGAGTGGTAGGCCCTGGGCGCCCAATTGATTTCGCCACTGCAGCCTCGAAAGTGGGGCACCACCATGTTCCACCCGCGCTGGCTGGTTTCTTGCGCAAACGCTTGGGCGTAATGGCTGCTCGATGAACCCTCTAAACCGTGAAACATGACCAACAAAGGCACGTCACCCCTGTTGTTCGTCGCGCGCCAATCCACATCCACAAAGTCGCCGTCTGGCGTGTCCCACCTTTCACGTGACCAAGTTGGCTCGGGCCCGGTGTATCGGCGCGCGAGTTTGGCGGCATAAATGGTTTGTAGATTTCCGCCTGGCAACCACCAAGGCGCTTGGTAGTTCCAAATCAATGCAAGACCTGTGGCGCTTGGTGTGCCTCGGCATGCGTGGGTGCAGTGCCCGGACTGGCGTGGTGGGCCACCATGCGCCAGCCTTGTGCGGTGCGTTGGTAAACATTGGTCGCCACGACAACGGCCTCTTGTGTGCCATCGGTGGTGAGTAATGCAATTCGTTCAATCACATTGTGCATGGCACTGGTCAGTGACTCGACTTTGCAAACATGCTCAGCGCGTGCCGCAATCGTGCCGTTGGCAAACATGGCTTCAAATGCGGCACGAATGCTTGCACTGCCGACCAGGCGCGGGCCGCCTGGATGGACACACACAATGTCGTCTTCGTCTGCCCAACAAGCCATGAGCTTTTCGATGTCTCCTGTTTGCAGGGCTTCGTAAAACTGATTCTCGATGGCATCTGCTGTGCCGCCGACGGTGGCTGCTTGAAGTTTGGCTTTTGGCATGGTGAGAATTGTCCACTTATTTCAAGCCATAAAAAAGCCCCAACCGCGAGGCAGGGGCTTTTTATACGCGTGAGCGCATGGGGCTTACTTGTGAGCGCGGTAGCGGCGCAAAGCCGACAACTCAGCAGCCAAGATATGCAGTTCAGAACGTGCACGCGCCAGATCAACATCTGATTTTGCGTTTTTCACGGCCTCTTCAGCTGCGAGTTTGGCGGCATTTGCTTTTTCTTCATCCATGTCTTTACCGCGAACTGCGGTGTCAGACATGACGGTGACACAGTCGGGTTGCACTTCAAGAATGCCCCCAGCCACAAAAACAAACTCCTCGCCACCATCGGCCGGGTGAATGCGCACCGAACCTGGACGGATGCGAG
>JAVLFR010000181.1:0-5478 GCA_046052785.1 Limnohabitans sp.
CGAGCTGTATTTGCTCATCATTTTTTCTGCTTTGTTCGAACCCAGCGTCAGCCTCCTGCTGGTGCTGCTCAGCCTGTTTGGTTGGATGGGTTTGTCCGACTATGTGCGTGCCGAGTTTTTGCGCAACCGCCAACTCGATTACGTGCGTGCCGCCCGCGCACTGGGTTTGTCAAACGGACAAATCATGTGGCGCCATGTGTTGCCCAACAGTTTGACGCCTGTCGTCACCTTTTTGCCATTTCGCATGAGTGCGGCTATTTTGTCGCTCACTTCGTTGGACTTTTTAGGCTTGGGTGTGCCACCCGGCACACCCAGCTTGGGCGAGTTGTTGGCTCAAGGCAAAAACAACATTGATGCATGGTGGATTTCGTTATCCACCTTTGCTGTGTTGGTGGTCACCTTGATGCTGCTGACATTCATGGGGGACGCGCTGCGCGATGCACTCGACCCGCGAAAGGCACGATCATGAGACTGCCTTTGCTTCAAGTGCGCGACTTGCGCATTGGTTTTCAAAATGAGGATGTCGTCAAGGGCATCAGCTTTAACCTCGACCTTGGAGAAAAATTGGCCTTGGTCGGTGAGTCGGGTTCAGGCAAGAGCGTGACGGCGTTGAGTTTTGTCAAACTGCTCGAAGGCGCGCGCGTCTCGGGGCGTGTGCTGTGGACCGCTCAAGACGCAGCCTCCTTGCAGCCTGACGCCACCGACGCCCCGCAAACCTGGGATTTGGTCAAACTCACAGAGCGCGAATTGGTGAACATCCGGGGCCAAGACATTGCTTTTGTTTTTCAAGAGCCCATGACGGCCCTGAATCCCTTGATGATGGTGGGCGCTCAAATCTCTGAAGTGTTAGAAATTAAGCGCGGCATGTCGCGTGAAGAGGCCTGGCATGAGGCCATTGATCTGCTCAAACTGACGGGTATTCCAGAGCCTGTGCGCCGAGCAAGCGACTATCCCCATCAGATGTCAGGCGGTCAGCGTCAACGTGTGATGATTGCCATGGCGCTGGCTTGCCGCCCGCGTTTGCTCGTGGCGGATGAGCCCACCACCGCTTTGGATGTGTCCTTGCGTGCGCAAATTTTGGATTTGCTCAACGACTTGCAACAACGATTTGGCATGGCTGTGTTGCTCATCACGCATGATCTGACTACTGTTCGCCGTTTTGCAGATCAGGTGTTGGTGATGGAAAAAGGGCTGATCGTGGAGTCGGGTCAAGTCGATGTGGTGTTGTCCTATCCCAGTCACCCCTACACACAAAAACTGATCGACAGCCAACCCCCGCGCCATGTGGTGGACGCCAACAGCAATTCCCCAGTGGTGATGCAAGCCAGAGCTTTGCGTGTGAGCTATCCCATTCGCGGGTCCGGTTGGCGAGGTTGGTTCAAGAGCGGTCAGTTTGTGGCGGTGAAGGGGGTGAATTTTGATTTGCGCGCAGGCCAAACCTTGGGCGTGATTGGCGAGTCGGGTTCAGGCAAGACTACTTTAGCCTTGGCAGCTTTGGGCTTGATGCCTTGCGAGGGTCGGCTCACGATTGAGGGGATCACTTGGCAAGGTCATGCCCAGCAAGATTTGCCCTTGCGCCGCAAAGTACAGGTGGTCTTCCAAGATCCGTTTTCATCGCTGTCACCTCGCATGAATGTGCGCGAGTTGGTGTCTGAAGGTTTGTCACTGCATGCGCCAGAATTGGATGACTTGGGCCGTTTGCGCCGCCTGTTAGTGACCCTGGCGGCGGTGGGCTTGACTGAGACCGAGTTCCCAGGGTTGCTGCAGCGCTACCCTCACGAGTTTTCGGGGGGGCAACGCCAGCGCTTGGCGATCGCGCGCGCTTTGGTGGTCGAGCCACAAGTGCTGGTGCTCGATGAGCCGACCAGCGCGTTGGATGCCACCACTCAGTTGCAAGTCTTGCAACTGCTGCAAAAACTCCAGCGCGAGCGGGGCTTGAGCTATCTACTTATCACCCACGATGTGTCTGTGATTCGCGCCATGGCGCACCATGTGATGGTCATGAAGGCGGGTCAGTTGCTGGAGTCGGGTACCTTCGAGCAAGTGTTGAACAATCCACAGGCGCCGTACACCAAAGTTTTGGTGGGTGCGCAGGCCTAAAAATACGTTTTATCCTTTGATAATCAAGCATTTAGGCGCTACAATCTGCGCTTCACGACCAAACGGGCGGGTAATTACCGCTCGTTTTTTTTGGTCGATTGTTTTTTGAACCCTGAATTTGAAGGCTATTCGTCGACGTGAGTTTGCAGCAAACCGTAGAACAAACTGTGACTGGCTTAGGTTACGACTTGGTAGAGATAGAACGCTCTGCAGGGGGGCTCTTGCGCATCACCATCGATATGCCCTGGACGGCGGGTGCCCCCGTTCAGCCCATCAACGTGGAAGATTGCGAGCGCGTCACACGACAACTCCAGTTTGCACTCGAAGTCGATGGCGCTGACTATGCCCGCTTAGAGGTGTCGTCGCCTGGTATCGATCGCCCCTTGCGTCATCAAGCCGATTTCGAACGCTTTGTGGGGGAAGAGGTGGACCTCACCCTCAAAGCCGCCATTGGCGAGGCCGCAGCCGGCCAGGTGTCGGCCAATCGTAAAAAATTTCGGGGCACCTTAGAGCGCACCGAGGACGGCTTAGGTTGGCAAATCACTTGGCGTGATGAGGTCAAAGCCAAGCCGGGTCAAAGAATCAGTCAAAAAAGAGCCGAAACCCCCGTGCATGCACTGGGTTTCAGGCTGGATGAGCTGCGTGAAGCGCGTCTGGCCCCGATTGTGGATTTCAAGGGCAAACAGCCCCGTTGAACATAGGTAAGAGAAGGAGTAACCGATCATGAACCGCGAAATGTTGATGCTGGTCGAGGCAATCTCACGCGAGAAAAACGTCGAACGCGATGTGGTGTTTGGCGCCGTTGAGTTGGCCTTGGCCCAGGCCACCAAAAAACTGTACGAAGGTGAAGTGGACATTCGTGTCGCCGTGGATCGTGACACAGGCGAATACGAAACCTTCCGTCGCTGGTTGGTGGTGCCTGATGAAGCGGGCCTGCAAAACCCAGAAGCAGAAGAAATGTTGATGGACGCGCGTGAGCGCGTGGCCGATGTGGAGGAGGGTGAGTTCATCGAAGAGGGCATCGAATCCTTGCCAATCGGTCGCATTGGCGCGATGGCGGCCAAGCAGGTGATTTTGCAAAAAATCCGTGATGCGGAACGCGAAATGTTGCTCAACGATTTCATGTCGCGTGGCGACAAGATTTTTGTGGGCACGGTCAAGCGCATGGACAAGGGTGACTTGATTGTTGAGTCGGGACGTGTCGAGGGCCGCCTGCGTCGCAACGAGATGATTCCAAAAGAAAACTTTCGCAGTGGCGACCGTGTGCGCGCCATGATCATGGATGTTGACCTCACGCTGCGCGGCGCGCCCATCATTTTGTCGCGCTCGGCCCCAGATTTCATGGTGGAGTTGTTCCGCCACGAAGTGCCTGAAATCGAACAAGGCATGCTGGAGATCAAGTCGTGCGCCCGTGACGCAGGTTCACGCGCCAAGATAGCGGTGATTTCTCATGACAAGCGTGTCGACCCCATTGGGACTTGCGTGGGCGTGCGCGGCACTCGCGTCAACGCCGTGACCACCGAACTCGCTGGCGAGCGCGTGGACATTGTGTTGTGGAGTGAAGACCCCGCGCAGTTTGTGATTGGCGCATTGGCACCTGCCAACGTCAGCTCCATCGTGGTGGACGAAGAGCGTCACGCCATGGATGTGGTGGTCGACGAAGAAAACCTGGCCATCGCCATTGGGCGTGGCGGTCAAAACGTGCGCTTGGCGGCTGAATTGACAGGTTGGAAAATCAACATCATGGATGCGGCTGAATCAGCTCAGAAGCAAGCCAACGAAACCTTCAGCATCCGTGAGTTGTTCATGGCCAAACTGGACGTGGACCAAGAAGTGGCCGATATCTTGATTGAAGAAGGCTTCACCAGCCTCGAGGAAGTGGCTTATGTGCCCTTGCAAGAGATGTTGGAAATTGAAAGTTTTGACGAAGATACCGTCAACGAGCTGCGCACACGTGCCAAGGATGCGCTGCTCACCCAAGAAATTGCACGCGAAGAGAGCGTCGAAGAAGTTTCGCAAGATTTGCGCGACCTCGAAGGATTGAATGCGGAGTTCTTGCCCATGTTGGCTGAGAGCGGCGTACAAACCCGTGACGATTTGGCCGATTTGGCCGTAGACGAGCTCACAGCCATCACTGGCCAAAGCGAAGAAGAGGCCAAAACCCTGATCTTGAAGGCGCGTGAACATTGGTTCACGAGTCAAGAGTAATGGTCATGGCGAGGAAGATCACATATGTCCAGTACGACCGTAGCCGAGTTTGCCAGCGAACTCAAAAAACCAACCGACACCCTGCTTGACCAACTCAAGGCCGCGGGTGTGACCAAATCTGCCGCCAGCGATGTGTTGACCGAAGGGGACAAGCAAAAGCTGTTGAGCCATTTGCAAGCCAGTCATGGCACGACTTCGCCCGAGCGAAAAAAAATCACCTTGGTCAAGAAATCGACCACAGAAATTAAACAGGCCGACGCTTCAGGCAAAGCCCGCACGATTCAAGTGGAAGTGCGTAAAAAACGCACCTTCGTCAAGCGAGATGAGGATGAATCCACCCCTGCTCCGGTGGAGCCGTCGGCAGTGGCCGCACCCGTCGTCCCCTTGATTGACCATGCTGAGTTGGCCCGTCGTGAGGAAGAAGCACGTCGTCAAGCCGAACTCATCCGCCGTCAAGAAGAAGAGCTGGCTGAAAAACGTCGCTTGCGAGAAGAGCAAGAGGCTAAAGAGATCGTCAAACAAGAAGCGGCCAAAGCCAAAGCGCAAGCGAATGCCAAAGTGGCGGACCCCTCTGTCGCCTCCGATGCGCCCACTGAAGCTTCTGCGCCTGAGTTGGATGCCGTTGTGCAAGCGACTGAAGACGCGCGCCTCGCCGCATTAGCAGCGTCCAAAGTCCGCGCTGACGAAGACAGTGCGCGCGCCGTGGATTTGGATTCGCGCCGACGCAAAGCCTTGGCTGAAGCAGAGGCCATTCGCTTCATGATGAGCACGCCGCAAAAGTCGATGGTGGCCAAGAAGCCAGAACCAGCGCCAGATGCAAAAGCCATCAAGGGCACCTTGCACAAACCAGCGGGCACACCTGGCGCAACCCCTCGAACCCCTGCACCTGCTGCACCGGGCACAGCGACACCGGGCAACAAGGAAGTCAAAAGCGCCAAACTGTCCTCAAGTTGGGCCGATGAGCAAGCCAAAAAGAAAGCCATCAAAACCCGTGGTGACGCCAGTGGTGGCGTCGGCCGCAACAGCTGGCGTGGCGGCCCCAAAGGCCGTCGTGATCGCGACCGTGATGACGATCGCGCGCCACAAGCCGCGGTGGAGGCGCGCGTGCTGGAAGTGCACGTGCCAGAAACCATCACCTGTCTCTTATACACATCTGACGCTGCCGACGAA
>JAVLFR010000182.1:0-10334 GCA_046052785.1 Limnohabitans sp.
CGAGACCAAACCTGACAACATCATTTTGTCGGTCAACGCCAAAGGTCAAGCCTATTTGTATGACGCCCCCGTGCGCAGCCATACCCAGCTGATCGAGCAGCTGAAAAAATTTGCCGACAAAAAACCGCAGCCCGAAGTGCAAATTCGCGGCGATGCCCAAGCTGACTTTGAAGCCGTGGGTCGCGTGCTCTATGCCGCGCAAATGGCGGGCTTGACCAAAGTGCGATTTGTCACCGATCCGCAAGGGAAATGAGCATGGCGATCAACCTGAAAACGCAAGACGAACCCGACGTGATGATGGACATCAACACCACGCCGCTGATTGACGTGATGTTGGTGTTGCTGATCATGCTGATCATCACCATTCCCGTGCAGTTGCATTCGGTCAACCTTGACATGCCGCAAAGTGCGACGCCGCAAACCAAGAAACCCAATGTGGTGCGTATTGAAGTGGACGCGCGCAGCGTGGTCAACTGGAACGGCAAGCCCGTGGCCGACCGCGCCGCACTCGAGGCCTTGCTGCAACAGGCCAGAGCCCAAGAGCCACAGCCAGAGTTGCACATCAAAGCCCAAGGCAAAGCCAAGTACGAAGCCGTGGCTGGTGTGCTCGCCAGTGCTCAGCGTCAAGGCTTGACCAAGATTGGCATTGTGGGCACGGAGCAATTCGCAGCGCCTTAAATTCGGGTTACTACTAGGTACCCTTCTTCGTGTAGCCATGGTGACTCAAAAGCCAGCAGGCAATCGATAGGATGCGGCCATCTCAGTTATCCCTAGGAGTGTTGTATGGTTCAGTTCAAACTCAACGGCCAAGCTATCCGCAGTTCTGCCCCGAACACCACATCACTTTTAAATGTGCTGGCCAACGACCTTCAAATCAACGGGCCAAAGTTTGGATGTGGCAAAGCCCAGTGCAACGCCTGTCTGGTGATGGTGGATGGCAACCCAGTGAAGTCCTGCGTGGCTCAAGTCTCTACCGTTGCTGGAAGAAGCGTCACCACAGTGGCTGGCATGAAAGAAGGCAACAAGCCGAGCCGCCTCCAGCAAGCATTCATCGACGAACAAGCCGCGCAATGCGGCTACTGCACGTCGGGCATGATTGTTCAGGCCCAAGCTTTGCTGGATCGCAACCCACGCCCCACAGATGCTGAAGTGCGCACCGCGCTCGATGGTAATTTGTGCCGATGCGGCGCACATAACCGCATTGTTCGTGCCGTCCTGCGCGCGGCGAAGGAGGCTTGATCATGCAAAAACATCTCATCACCAGCCGCCGTGGTTTTTTGAAAACCACTGGGTATCTGTCATTGGCATTTGCCATCCCGCTTGAAAACGCTTTATCCCAAGCCGGCGCCACCCAACCGCGCCTTCCCGGCGATCTGAACAACAACCGCAAACTGAGCGCATGGTTGCGCATCAATGCCAATCAAACAGTCACGCTGATGGTCGGTAAAGTTGAATTAGGCCAAGGTATTTTGACGGCAGTTACACAAGTTTGCGCGGATGAGTTGGACATCGACATCGCTCGTGTCCAGGTCATTTCTGGTGACACCGCTTTGGTGCCCGACGAAGGCGTGACTGCAGGCTCGTTCTCCATGCCCAATTGCGCCACGGCCGTGCAATTTGCATCTGCCGAAGTGCGTTCAATTTTGCTAGGACTCGCGGCAGACAAACTCAAGCAACCGCTGACCGCTCTCTCGGTGCGCGATGGAAAAATATCAGCCCAGAACGACACGCACGTCACTTATTGGGACTTGGTGGTCGGGGCTGCGCTCGACCGCGAGGCCACAGGCCTCGTCAAGCCTAAGTCTGCCGAACAACACCGCTACATCGGACAGTCGGTGCCGCGCACGGACCTGCCCGCCAAAATTTTGGGTGACGCGGTGTTCGTGCAAGAGCATCGGCCCACCGGCATGCTGTTTGGACACTTGGTGCGCCCCCCCACTTATGCCGCCAAGTTGTTGTCGGTCAATCTCAGCGCGGCGCAAAAAATGCCTGGCGTTGTCAAGGTGGTGCGCGATGGCAGTTTCTTAGGCGTCATCGCGCAACGTGAGGAGCAAGCCGTTGCGGCCGCCAACACCTTGAATGCATCGGCCAAATGGCAAATCGAGAAAAAGCTGCCCACCCATGAAGGCATTTTTGATTGGTTGCGCCAAACCAAGCCTAACCGCATCATCGAGACCAAAGTCCAACCTCGCACCGGCGGTGAAGCCCCAGCCAAAACCATTGAAGCGACCTACTATCGGCCGTATCACATGCATGCATCCATCGGCACCTCAGCCGCCATTGCGACGATGGGAGCTGACGGCGTGATGTTGATCCAAACACACAGCCAATCGGTGTTTGAAACCAGCCTGGCCATAGCCAAAATGCTAGGTCTTGAGCCCAGCAAGGTGCGATGCCAACACATGCAAGGCGCGGGTTGCTATGGCCACAACATGGCCGACGATGCCGCTGCCGATGCAGCCCTGCTTGCCATGGCGGTGCCAGGCAAGCCCGTGCACTTGCAATACACGCGCGAGCAAGAGCACAAGTGGGAGCCTTACGGCTCGGCCATGGTGATTCAAACCAAAGCGGGTGTCGATGCCAATGGCCATGTGCTGGACTGGGACCTGCAAATTTGGTCCACCCCACATGGGACACGTCCAAGTGGTGAACCCGGCAACTTGTTGTCTGCGCGCTATTTAGAAAAACCATTTACACAACCCTTGCCTATCAATGGGGGGCCGCCCAACTTTGCGGCCGATCGCAATGGCATCGCCTTGTATGACTTTGCAGGTCATGAGGTGCGCACGCACTTCATCACCGACATGCCCTTGCGGGTGTCCTCCACCCGTGGTTTGGGCGCTTATGGCAACGTGTTTGCGATTGAGTCCTTCATGGATGAGTTGGCCTTGGCTGCCAACATGGATCCACTCACCTACCGACTGCGTTTCCTCAAAGACGAACGCGCCCGCGACACCTTGCAAAAAGCAGCCGATAAATTTGGCTGGAACAGCTGGAAGAAAACACCCAACCGAGGTCGCGGCATTGGTTTTGCGCGTTACAAAAACATTGCCGGCTACTGCGCCGTGGCCTTGGAAGTGGAAGTCAATCCACGCAATGGGCGCATTCGCGTGTTGCGCGCTGTCGCTTCTGCAGATTCGGGGCACATCGTCAACCCGGATGGCGTGAGCAATCAGATTGAAGGCGGCTTGATTCAATCATTGAGCTGGTCCTTGAAAGAAGAAGTGAAATTTGATGACACACAAGTTTTGTCAACCGACTGGACCAGCTACCCCATCCTCACTTTCTCAGAAACACCCCCCGTGGAGGTGGTGCTGATCAATCGTCCAGGTGCGCCATTCTTAGGCACAGGCGAGGCGTCCCAAGGCCCCACCAGTGCCGCCTTGGCCAATGCGGTGTTTGATGCCACGGGCGTGCGCTTTCGCAGATTGCCACTCACGCCAGAGCGCGTCAAACAAGGTTTGGACAAAAAAGGGACGGCATGAAATTACTGAAAACACTTGCCTCACTCGCGGTGTGCGTGTGCACATGGCCTAGCTTGGCGCAAACCCATGCGACGCGCGACTACCCTAGCCATCCCATCAAAATGGTGGTGCCTTACGCGGCGGGCGGGCCAATGGATTTCATCGGACGCACCCTGATCCCCCGCTTGACGCAAAGTTTGGGGCAACCTATCGTGATTGACAACCGCGCAGGCGCGGGCGGCGCGATTGGCACTGACTTGGTGGCCAAGTCAGCGCCCGATGGCTACACCCTGCTCAACACCTCCTCGAGCCACGCCAGCTTGCCTGTGGTGTCGGCCAGCTTGCCCTACGACCCCCTCAAAGATTTCGTACCCATCACCTTGGTCGCCAACAGCGTGGGCTTTGTGGTGGCCGCAAGGCCTGACCTGCCCGTGAAGAACTTGAAAGAGTTGTTGACCGATGCCAAAGCCAACCCAGGCAAATACACCTTCGGCTCTGGCGGCGTGGGCAACGTGATGCACTTTGCGGGCGAGTTTTTAGCCAGCAGCGCCGACGTCAAGATGACCCATGTGCCATTCAAAGGCGTCAGTCAATCGCTCAATGATTTGGTGGCGGGCCGCATTGACTTTGTGATTGGCGCACCCACTGCCGTCTTGCCCTTGATCAAGGCGGGCAAGCTCAAAGCCTTGGGGATCACCGCCCGCAAACGCTGGAGCGAATTGCCTGACGTGCCCACCATCGACGAAGCTGCTGTGAAAGGTTTTGTCTATACCCCTTGGTACGGCTTTTGGTTTCCCGCTGGCACACCCCCTGAACACGTCGCCCGCATGCGCACAGAAGTCAACAAGCTGCTGGAAGACCCCGAGATCAAACGGGCGTTTGCCGAGCAGGGGTTTGCCACCGCAGGTTCCAGCTCTGCAGAGTTTGGCAAAGTCATCGCCGATGAAATTGCGATGAATAAAAAGTTAGCGACCCGCGTGGACTTCACGCAATAACATGTTTCAACAGGAGGCTTCGATGTTTCACACCACCCCCGACAGTTCTTGCAACCACTGCCAGCCCCGCCGTAGTTTTTTAACCGGCTTGCTCACCGCCACCGCAGCCACTGTGCTGCCCTCGTGCGCGACCACCTCCAAAGACGCCCCCCTGCCAGCAGAAGCCAAACGCGCCTTGGTGGATGTGCACCACCACGTGTGGGCCCCCGCCTATTTGAAAGAACTCGAAACACGCAAGCTCGCCGAGCCCCCAGCCCGCAACTGGTCGATCAACAAAACCTTGGACGACATGGCCAAGGCCGGCGTGACTTACACGCTGACTTCGCCCACCACACCAGCCGCAGGTTTTGGCGATGTGGCCACCATGCGCAGCATGGCCCGCATCAGCAACGAATACGGCGCCCAACTCGCGCGAGACAACCCAACGAAATTTGGCTTCTTTGCCACCTTGCCCATGCTCGATGTGGACGGCGCCCTGGCCGAGATTGCCTACAGCTGCGATGTACTCAAGGCCAATGGCATTGCCATGCTGACCAGCTACGACGGCAAATGGTTGGGCGACAAAGCCTTCGCGCCCATCATGGATGAGATCAACCGCCGCAAACTCATCGTCTACACCCACCCCTCCAACACTCAGTGCTGCCAAAACTTGCAAGAAGGTGTGCCTGGCTCGACCATCGAATTTGCCACTGACACCACGCGCACCATCACCAGCTTGCTGTTCAGCGGCACGGCCACGCGCTGCAAAGACATCAAGTTCATCTTCTCGCATGCGGGTGGCACCATGCCCTTCTTGGTCGAGCGCTTGGTCATGCTGCCCAAGCTCAATGCCAACTTTGGCAAGATCCTGCCCAGCGAGCAAGTGTTGCCCACCTTGCGCACTTTTTTCTACGACACGGCCCAAGCCTCGCACCCCGGTGCATTGCTGTCGCTACTCAACTTGGTGGATGTGTCGCAAGTGGTGTTTGGTACCGACTTCCCCTACCGCACCTCGCTCGACCATGTGAAAGGCCTGATGGCCATGGGCTTCAGCATGAGCGATCTGACCGCCATCGAGAGCCGCAACGCGCAGCGCATCCTCGGTCGCGCCTAACCCAAACTGCACCATGACGTCCGCCAACCTCCCCCTGCCGACCACGCCCGAATCCGTCTTGCCGCTGGTGATTGAAGCCATGTCGCGCACGCCCGATGCCCGCTTGCGCGAGCTCATGACAGCTCTCACCACGCACTTGCACGCTTTCATTTTGGAGACGCAAGTGACTGAGGAAGAATTTGAGCGTGCGGTGAAATTCATCATCGACATTGGGCAAGCCACGGGGCCCAAAACCAACGAAGTGATTTTGGCGGCCGACTTGCTGGGTGTGTCGACTTTGGTGGCGGTGCTCAACAACCCCGCCCGTCACAACGACCCGCACGCCGAAGAAGAGGCGGTTTCACATGCGGCCTTGCTCGGGCCCTTCTGGCGTGCCAATGCCCCCATCTGCCAAGCGGGAGACAACATTGCCCGTGGCAGCACCCAAGGCTTGCCGCTGGAGGTGCGTGGCGTGGTGTATGACAAACACGGCCAGCCTCTGGCCAATGCCATGGTGGATGTGTGGCAAGCCTCGCCGATCGGCCTGTACGAAAACCAAGACGAGTCGCAAGACAACATGAACCTGCGCGGGCGCTTTCAAACCGATGCACACGGCGCGTATTGCTTCAACACCGTGCGCCCTGCGGGCTACCCTGTCCCCACTGGTGGTCCCTGCGGCGACTTGTTGCGCGCGCAACTGCGCCACCCCAATCGGCCGGCCCACTTGCACTTTATGGTGTCGTCACCGGGCCACAAAGTGCTCATCACCCAAGTGTTTGCCGATGGCGATGAGAACCTCACCAGCGATCCTGTATTCGGTGTCACCGCCCCTTTGGTGGGCGACTTCAAAGAGCACCTGGTGAAGGGCCAAGCCCACGCCACGCTCACCCATGACTTTCATCTTGCAGACGGCGAGATGGCCTTCCCTCACCCACCGATTCCTTGATTGATTTCGCTTCCCCCAACCACCACATCGCATGACTTCTAACTTTGAACCTACAGACTCTTTGACTGGCCGTGTCGCAGTCATCATGGGCGGCACAGGCGCCATTGGCCTAGCCTGCGCACACCGCTTAGCCAAACTCGGCGCACGCTGTGTGCTGATTTACAACACTGAATCCCCCGACGCAGCCGCCAACAAAGCCGCCGGCTTGCCAGGTTCAGGCCACCTCACCTTCAAAGCGCAAGTCACCGACAGCGCATCCCTTCAAGCCGTCGCCGACCAAGTGGCTTCGCATTGCGGTGTGGTGCACATCCTCATCAACAGCGCGGGCTTCACAAAGGCCGTGCCCGCGGCTGACTTGGACGGTTTGACGGACGACTTGATTGACGACATGCTGAAAGTCAACTTCCGCGGGGTCTTTGCCACCATCCGTGCCTTCATGCCCTTGCTCAAAAAATCCGCAGACGGCTTGATCGTCAACATCTCCTCCATCGCCGCCTTCACGGGCATGGGCAGCAATTTGGCCTATGCGGCGTCCAAAGCCAGCATCGATGTGGTGGGTGACGCGCTGGCCAAAGCCTTTGCGCCTGAGGTGCGCGTCATCTCGGTCTCACCCGGCGTGGTGGACTCCACCTTTGTGCCAGGACGTGGCGCGGACTTCAATGACAAAGTGGCCAACACCATCCCGCTGCGCCGCATCGGCACGGTGGACGACGTGGCGGCCGTGGTGCAAGCCTGCGCCACCACCATGCGCTATGTCACGGGCACGCGCATCGTCGTCGATGGCGGACGTCACCTTTGAATTGAAAAATCACCTATGAGCCCAAAAACCTTTCTCACCTGCGCGGTCACTGGCAACATCACCACGCCCGACCAAACCCCTCACCTGCCCGTCACACCTACGCAAATTGCCGACGAATGTTTGGCAGCCGCCGAAGCGGGGGCAGCAGCGGTACACATCCATGTGCGCGACCCCAAGACGGGCAAGCCCTCCATGGCACTAGAGCTCTACCGCGAGGTGTTTGACCAAGTGCGTCGCGCCAACCCCGAGCTCATCATCAACCTGACCACGGGGCCAGGCGGGCGCTTCATTCCGAGTGTGGACGATCCTCGCGTGGCCGCCCCAGGCTCGACCTTGGTGCCGCCCGAGCAACGGGTGGAGCATGTGCGCGTGCTCAAGCCCGATGTGTGCTCGCTCGACCTCAACACCATGAACTCAGGGGCTGATGTGGTGATCAACACACCCCGCAATGTGCGCATCATGGCCCAAATCATGCGTGAAGCAGGCGTCAAGCCTGAGCTTGAAATTTTTGATTCGGGCGACATGCATTTGGCGCGCGATTTGATTGCTGATGGCACGCTCGACGGCCCGGGCATGTGGACTTTTGTGACGGGCGTGAAGTATGGTTTTTCATCGTCGCCCGAAACCTTGTTGTATGCCCGCAGCCTTTTGCCAGCAGGCGCTATTTGGTCGGCCTTTGGCATTGGCCGCTTTGAATTCCCCATCGTGGCACAAGCCTGGCTGGCGGGCGGCCATGTGCGCGTGGGCATGGAGGACAACATCTATTTGGAAAAAGGCGTGTTGGCCAAAAGCAATGCCGAGTTGGTCACCAAAGCCAAACGCTTGATCCACGACCTAGGCGGCGAGCTGGCCAACCCGCGCGAAGCCCGCGCCATGCTCAACTTACCCAGCCGCGCTTGAGACCTCAAAGGAAAAACAACGCATGTCGATTCACCAAGATGATTTGCGCGCTGTGCGCGTACACGCCAAAGCCGCCTCGCCAAACGAACTGGCGCCCACCGTCGAAAAACAATCGCCGCCCCCCTTGCAAGCGGGTCAGGCCTTGGTGCGCGTGCGCAGCGCAGGCGTGAACCCCAGCGACGTGAAAGCGGCTTTGGGCATCATGCCGCAAGCGGTGTTTCCGCGCACTCCCGGCCGCGACTTTGCAGGCGTGGTGGTGGAAGGCCCCAGCGCTTGGGTGGGCAAAGAAGTGTGGGGCTCGGGCGGCGATGTGGGCATCACCCGCGATGGCTCGCATGCGGGGTGGCTGGTCTTACCAGAAGCCGCCTTGCGCGAAAAGCCCAAAAAATTAAGCTTTGAAGAAGCGGGCTCGGTGGGCGTGCCCTTCATCACTGCGTATGAAGGTTTTCGCCGCAGTGGCATGCCCCAACGCGGTCAAACCGTGGCAGTGATGGGGGCGAACGGAAAAGTGGGCCAAGCGGCGGTGCAACTCGCTGCACAAGCGGGCGCAAACGTGATTGCGGTGCAACGCGGCAGCAGCACTTGGGACGGCCCGTCTCAGGGTGTGCACGCCGTAGACGCCAAAACCGAAGATGTGGCAGCACGTATTCGCGAACTCAGTGGGGGCAAAGGTGCCCACATTGTGTTCAACACCGTAGGCAGCCCTTATTTTGAAGCCGCCAATCAAGCCATGGCCAAAGGCGCGACGCAAATTTTCATCTCCACCCTTGAGCGCCCTGTGCCGTTTGACATCTTCACCTTCTACCGTGGCATGCACACCTATGTGGGCATCGACACCTTGGCCCTCGACTGCATCGACACCAATGAACGCATGGAAGCGATGCGTGCCGGTTTTGAGGCAGGCACGCTGCACCCCTTTGAAGTCAGCCCCGACGCCGTGTTTTCACTCGACCATGTGCTGGCCGTGTACCAAGAAGTCATCGGTGGTGCCAGCCGCCGCATGGTGTTCAACCCCTAACGCTCTAAGCCCATCATGCACATCACCCGTTTAGACCAAGCGCCAGAATATGTCGCGCCCAACCACAATGACATGCAATGTTTGCGCCTGCAAGGGCGCGAAGCGGGACCTGCAGTTCAGCTATGGATGGGCATGTTGATTTTGAAACCCGGCGGCCACACCGCGCTCGACGGCTCACCCATCGAAAAACATTACGTGGTGTTGCAAGGCGAACTCACGCTGGTCAGCGAACTTGACGGTATCGAATCGCGCGAGGTGCTGCGCACCTTTGACTCTTGCCGCTATGCCCCTGGCGAAAAACGCCAAATCATCAACCACAGCCAGCACGAAGCACGCATCTTGCTCGCCATGCCTTTTGACCCACCCGCTGTTTAAATTTCCACACCACCAGGAGACACACCATGCACAACGCACCTTTCACTCGCCGCCAAAGTTTGCAATGGGCCGCCGCCTTGGCCGCGGGCTCTGCCCTGCCGAGCTTGGCGCAATCTGAGTGGCCCAAAGACAAAGCCATCACCTTTGTGGTGCCCTTCACGGCAGGTAGCGGCACGGACGTGATCGCGCGCACTGTGGCTGAAAAACTCGGCCCCATCTTGGGCGCACAAATCGTCATCGACAACAAAACTGGTGCAGGCGGCACAGTGGGCGCAGCCTTGGTGGCCAAAGCACCCGCCGATGGCTACACCATGCTGGTGCACAGCTCGGGCCATGTGGTCAACCCTGCGCTCTACCCCAAGCTCAGCTACGACACCCTCAAAGACTTTGACGGCATCAGCCCCCTGGCCAGCTTGCCCAACGTGATCGTGGTCTCGCCCAGCAAGGGCTACAAAGATGTGGCCGACTTGGTCGCCAAAGCCAAAGCGCAACCGGGTGCACTCAACTACGCCTCGGCCGGCAACGGCTCGGCCACCCATATGAATGCAGAAAAGTTTCGCGTGGCTGCAGGTGTGCAAGCGCAACATGTGCCCTACCGCGGCACCCCCGAAGCCTTGACCGAAACCGCAGCTGGACGCATCGATTGGTTCTTTGCACCGCTGGTGTCGGCCCTGCCGTTGATTCAAAGCGGCCGCTTGCAAGCCTTGGCAGTCAGCACGGCGCAGCGCTCGCCCCTGCTGCCCAATGTGCCATCGATCTCAGAAG
>JAVLFR010000183.1:0-15913 GCA_046052785.1 Limnohabitans sp.
CACCAACGCCTTCATCAACACCGGCGACGGCCTGGGCATGGCAGCGCGCGCTGGCATCCCGCTGGAAGACATGGAGTTCTGGCAGTTCCACCCTACTGGCGTCGCCGGTGCTGGCGTGTTGTTGACCGAAGGCTGCCGTGGAGAAGGCGCGATCTTGCTGAACAGCAATGGCGAACGCTTCATGATGGTCTCGGCACCCAAGTGGGTCATGTCGAGGTTGATGTAGTCTTTATTGGGGCCGCAGCCGCGACCTTCTTTGATCTCTTGGTCCATGCAGCGTGACACATAGTCGCGAGGGGCCAAGTCTTTGTAGGCAGGGGCGTAACGCTCCATGAAGCGCTCGCCGTTGCAATTGCGCAAAATCGCGCCTTCGCCACGGCAGCCTTCGGTCAACAACACGCCAGCACCCGCCACGCCAGTGGGGTGGAATTGCCAAAATTCCATGTCTTCGAGGGGGATGCCAGCGCGTGCGGCCATGCCCAAACCGTCGCCCGTATTAATGAACGCGTTGGTCGAGGCCGCAAAAATACGTCCAGCGCCACCAGTGGCCAACATCACGGTTTTGGCTTCCATGATGTAGAGCTCGCCAGTTTCCATCTCGAGGGCGGTCACGCCCACCACATCTCCCGCGTCGTCGCGGATCAGATCCAGCGCCATCCACTCTACGAAGAAGCTGGTCTTGGCTTTGACGTTTTGTTGGTAAAGCGTGTGAAGCATGGCGTGACCCGTTCGGTCGGCCGCGGCGCATGCGCGCTCCACCGCTTTTTCACCGTAGTTGGCGGTGTGACCGCCAAAAGGGCGTTGGTAAATGGTGCCGTCTGGATTGCGGTCGAACGGCATGCCCATGTGTTCCAAGTCGTAGACGACTTTGGGAGCTTCACGGCACATGTATTCAATCGCGTCTTGATCGCCTAGCCAATCGGAGCCTTTGACGGTGTCGTAAAAATGGTAGTGCCAGTTGTCTTCGTTCATATTGCCCAAAGAGGCGCCAATGCCGCCTTGCGCCGCCACGGTGTGTGAGCGTGTGGGAAACACCTTGGACAAGACAGCCACATTCAAACCTGCGCGAGCCAGTTGCAGTGAGGCGCGCATGCCAGAACCACCAGCACCGACGATGACCACATCAAACTTACGACGTGGGATAGAACTTTTAACGGTCATGACTTAGAGCCTCCAGAGAACCTGAATGGCCCAGCCGAGACACGACACCAGCCAAACCATTGTGAAAACTTGCAAAGACAAACGCACACCCACGGGCTTGACGTAGTCCATCCAGATGTCGCGAACGCCCACCCACACGTGCAGAGCGAGTGCGATGAAGACGCAGAAGGTCAACGCCTTCATGAATTGGGTGCTGAAAATACCCGCCCATTTGTCATAGCTGATCTCGCCGCTGGTGAAGAGGACTTGGGCCAAAACTGCCAAAGTAAACAAAACCATCAAAACAGCGGTGATGCGTTGGGCCAGCCAATCGCGCAGACCATAGTGCGCGCCCACGACGACGCGCTTGGAACCTTAATTCACAGACATCTTCTATGCTCCTTGGAAATCAGTAAAGACCGAACAGCTTGGCGCCCAAAGCGGCCGTTAGCCCCAAGCTCAGGACCATGGTGGCGATGGCGGAGGATTTGCCAAATTCTTTGGTCACCGCGTGGCAAACGTCCATGTAGACGTGGCGAACGCCAGCGAACAGGTGGTGCAAGTAAGCCCAAATCAGGCCTAAAACCACCACTTTTACCAACACAGCAGGCACAAAACCAAGGCCAATGTTGAAGGCCGCGCTGAATTTGGCGAATGAAATCTCTGACGACACAGACTTGTCAAACATCCAAACAAGGAACGGGAGCAACAAAAACATGATCAAACCGCTGATGCGGTGCAAGATCGACACAATACCGGCCACCGGCAGACGGTAGCTGGGCAAGTCAGTCAAGGCATTGATGTTGCGGAACTCAGGCCGCTTTTTGGCAAGCTGGGTCATGGGGGCTCTTTCTTCGGGTTTATCTGTATGTCTACAGTACTTTACATTCTATTTCACTCTCTCAAGCTGACATGAGGGTTTCATGTGTCAGCTCAAGGCGTTACGGTAGTGATGCGTATCAGTTCTATAAAGTCCACGGCGCAATTCCATCGGGGTGTCGTTGTAAGTGTAGGCAACACGTTCGACGCTCAACAAAGGCACATGGATAGCCACGTTCAGGAGTTGGGCTTGTTCGGCATCTGGGTTGACGGCGCGAATACATTCTTCAGCCCGAACCATGCGCACACCAAACTCGGTTTCAAACAGGGCGTACATGGGGCCGCTGTCATTGCTTAAACGTTCGGCTGTGAGTCCCTTGAAGGGTGTCCCAGGCAGCCAGAGTTCCTCAAAAATGGTCGGCACCCCGGCATAGGCCAAGACGCGACGCACCTGCAGCACGGGATCGCCGCTTCGCAAACTTAGGGCGCGGGCGATGTCGGCGCTGGCGCGCAGGCGTTTGCAATCGATGATGGTGCGCTCGGCGGGGCCTTCACTGTGGACGTCACCGTTGTCGGGTTGGAGCTTTAGGAAGCGGTATTGCACTTGCTGCTCGGCATGGGTGGCCACAAAGGTGCCTTTGCCTTGGCGGCGCACCACCAAGTTTTCGGCGGCCAGCTCATCAATGGCTTTGCGCACTGTGCCTTGGCTGACCCGGTAGCGCGCCGCCAGGTCCATCTCGCTTGGGATGGCTTCGCCTGGCTTCCACTCGCCGGTTTCTAGGCTT
Organism: Limnohabitans sp.; assembly: GCA_046052785.1. Classification (GTDB taxonomy): domain Bacteria; phylum Pseudomonadota; class Gammaproteobacteria; order Burkholderiales; family Burkholderiaceae_C; genus Limnohabitans. Next base: position 2,745 of record JAVLFR010000183.1, read on the forward strand.
TGCAAAATCAAGCCCTTGATTTGTTGATAAAGGGGGCTGAAAGAGGGCGACAGGCCAGATGCGCCAACGATCTCGCTTAGCCCCTGGGGTGGGAAGTGGTTGCTTGCCGAAGGGGGCGCTGGTTGGGAAGGCATTTCTTTGGCACCAAGACGCGCTAGCGTCAGTTCATTGTCAAGCTCTTATCATATCTTCTATAAGACATAAGACAGAGTGTTGGGTGGTTTTTCAAGGGTAAACTCTGTCATCTTCCTTTTTTCATCACTTTTTGGAGTTTTCCCCATGAGCAAGAAGCCTGTTCGCGTAGCCGTCACCGGTGCAGCTGGTCAAATCGGTTACGCCCTGTTGTTCCGTATCGCCTCAGGCGAAATGTTGGGCAAAGACCAGCCCGTCATCTTGCAATTGCTCGAAATTCCTGACGAAAAAGCCCAAAAAGCGCTCAAGGGCGTGATGATGGAATTGGATGATTGCGCATTCCCTTTGTTGGCTGGCATGGAAGCGCATGGCGACCCCATGACGGCATTCAAAGACGTGGACTACGCTTTGCTGGTGGGTTCGCGCCCACGTGGCCCAGGCATGGAGCGCGCTGAACTGCTTGCCATCAACGGCGCCATCTTCACCGCTCAGGGCAAGGCTTTGAACGCAGTGGCTTCGCGCGACGTGAAAGTGCTGGTCGTGGGCAACCCCGCCAACACCAACGCCTACATCGCCATGAAGGCCGCGCCCGACCTCAAGCCCGGCAACTTCACCGCCATGCTGCGCCTGGACCACAACCGCGCAGCTTCCCAGATCGCTGCCAAGACCGGCAAAGCTGTGGCCGACATCGAAAAATTGTGCGTGTGGGGCAACCACTCGCCCACCATGTACGCCGACTATCGTTTTGCCACGATCAAGGGCGAGTCGGTCAAGGCCATGATCAACGACCAGGAATGGAACGCCAATGTGTTTCTGCCCACCGTGGGCAAGCGCGGCGCTGCCATCATTGACGCACGTGGTTTGTCGTCGGCGGCTTCGGCTGCCAACGCCGCCATCGACCACATGCGCGACTGGGCTTTGGGCACCCACGGCAAATGGGTGACCATGGGCATCCCCTCGCAAGGCTGGTACGGCATCCCCAAAGATGTCATGTTTGGCTTCCCCGTGACCTGCGAAAACGGCGCCTACACAGTGGTTGAAGGTTTGGAAATCGACGCCTTCAGTCAGGCTTGCATCGACAAGACGCTCAAAGAGCTGACCGACGAGCAAGCGGGCGTCGCGCACTTGATCTGATCTGATTAAGTGCAGGACAGCGTCACCATGGACCAGGCCTTACACGCGGCAAACCGCCTGGGGGCGCTGCATCCGCGCAAGGTTTTGTTGGATGCGCAAGCGGGCCGCGTTCAGCTACCCGTTTGCGATCACTACAGCGGTGTCGAGGCGCGTATGCGCAAAAGCCTGCAGCTGCAGGCGGAGATGACGCAAGAGTTCGGCACCTGCGTCTTTGATGTGACCCTCGACTGTGAGGATGGCGCCCCGGTGGGCGGCGAGGCTGAGCATGCGGCTTTGGTCTGCGAGTTGGCCCTGAGTGCCGACCCCAAAGCTCGCGTGGCTGTGCGCGTCCACCCCGTGGACCACCCCAGCTTCCAAGCCGACATGGCCACCATCGCGGGCCAAGCGGGCAAGCGTTTGGTGCACATCATGGTGCCAAAGGTGGAATCCGTGGCCGATGTGCAACTGGCCGAACAAGCGTTGATTCAAGCGGGCGCCAAAGATTTGGCCCTTCATGTGTTAATCGAATCCCCCGCAGCGGTACACCGCGCGTTTGAGATTGCTGCGCACCCGCGTGTGCAGTCGCTGAGCTTTGGGTTGATGGACTTTATCTCTGCCCATGGCGGGGCTATTCCTGCCTCGGCCATGACGTCGCAAGGCCAATTCACCCATCCCTTGGTGTTACGTGCCAAGCTCGAAATTGCAAGTGCCTGTCACGCCCACGGCAAAGTGCCTTCGCATTGCGTGGTGACCGAGTTCAACAATACAGATGCCATGCGTGCGGCTGCGCAACGTGCGGCGCACGAGTTGGGGTACACCCGCATGTGGAGCATTCACCCCTCGCAAATTCGCCCCATCCTTCAGGCCATGGCGCCAGATGCTGCTGCAATTGAGATGGCCAGCGACATAGTGCTCGCGGCGTATGCGGCGCAATGGGCGCCCATCAGCCATCTGGGACAGCTGCATGACCGTGCCAGCTACCGCTACTTTTGGCAAGTGTTGGCGCGTGCCCATAGCACCGGCTGTAGCCTTCCCGCCGAAGTCCAGTTATTCTTCAAGGATTAACAGGAGATGAGCATGCGCAACTTCATGGCTTTGTTGATTTCATTGAGCTTGTCCAGCTGGGCTTTAGCGGCTGACCCCGCGGCACAGCAGAAGTCAAAAACAACGGCGTCTACCCCTGTTAAACAGCCTGCTGCCAAGCAAGCTGCGGCCAAACCCCCCGCGAAACCCGTTAAACCAGCAACGCCCAAATATTATTACGTCAGAGCCACGCCTTGGGTTGCTGCGCCTTTGGCTGCGGCGGCTGCACAAGTACCCGAGCCCCAAGCCCAAGTCACAGCGCCTGAAGCGGGTGAGGTCCACACGGGTCGCATGGTGTGCGAGCTGGGTAATTCAGTCACCGTCAAACCCGACCCACAGCAGCCCTCACGCTTTGTGGTGCAGATGAAGAAGAACACCTACCTCATGACGCCTGTGGAAACCACCACCGGTGCCGTGCGTTTGGAGGATGCGCAAGCGGGCGCCGTTTGGCTGCAGCTGCCGCATAAGTCGATGTTGATGAACAGCAAGTTGGGCCAACGCATGGCTGACGAATGTCAAAGTGACCACCAAACCGCGGTGGCACAAGACATGAAGCTCAACCCGCCTCAGAGCCTGTTGGACCATGCCACGATTGCCAAAAAATAACCCATTTAATTTGATTTGATAGACCGGAGAAAACCATGTTGAAAGCCTACCGTGACCACGTCGCCGAGCGCCAAGCGCTGGGCATCCCACCTTTGCCCTTGGATGCCAAACAAACGGCAGAGTTGATTGAGTTGATCAAAGCCCCCGCCGCTGGCGAAGAAGCGTTTTTGATGGACTTGCTCACCCATCGCGTGCCCCCAGGCGTGGACGATGCGGCCAAGGTCAAAGCCTCTTTCTTGGCTGCTGTGGCGCACGGCGAAATCCAAGTGGCTTTGATCTCCAAGAGCAAAGCCACTGAGTTGCTCGGCACCATGGTGGGTGGCTACAACGTGCATCCCCTGATCGAATTGCTCGACGACGCTGAAGTGGCCGCTGTGGCCGCACAAGCCTTGAAGAAAACCTTGTTGATGTTTGACTTCTTCAACGACGTCGCTGAAAAAGCCAAAGCGGGTAACGCCAAGGCCAAAGAAGTCATGCAAAGTTGGGCCGATGCCGAGTGGTTCACCAGCCGTCCTGAAGTCGAGAAAAAAATCACCATCACTGTGTTCAAAGTGCCGGGTGAGACCAACACCGACGACTTGTCGCCAGCGCCTGACGCCTGGAGCCGTCCTGACATCCCCTTGCACTATTTGGCGATGTTGAAAAACACCCGCGAAGGCGCAGCGTTCAAGCCCGAAGAAGACGGCAAGCGCGGCCCCATGGCGATGATTGAAGAGCTGAAGAAAAAAGGCCATTTGGTGTCTTATGTGGGCGACGTGGTGGGCACAGGCTCTTCCCGCAAATCGGCCACCAACAGCATCATCTGGGGCTTTGGTGAAGACATTCCCTTTGTGCCCAACAAGCGTTTCGGCGGCGTGACATTGGGCGGCAAGATTGCCCCCATCTTCTTCAACACCCAAGAAGATTCTGGCGCTTTGCCGATCGAAGTGGACGTGTCCAAACTCAACATGGGGGATGTGGTCGACGTGTTGCCCTACGACGGCAAGATCGTGAAAAATGGTGAAACCATCACCACCTTCCAGCTCAAGAGCGATGTGCTGTTTGACGAAGTGCGCGCCGGTGGCCGCATTAACTTGATCATCGGTCGCAGCCTGACGGCCAAGGCCCGTGAGTTCTTGGGTCTGCCAGCCTCGACCGTGTTCCGTTTGCCTACTGCGCCTATCTCTACCCAAGCTGGTTTCACATTGGCGCAAAAGATGGTCGGTCGTGCCGTGGGTTTGCCAGATGGACAAGGCGTTCGCCCCGGCACTTACTGCGAACCCAAGATGACCACCGTGGGTTCACAAGACACCACCGGCCCCATGACCCGCGACGAGCTGAAAGACCTGGCCTGCTTGGGTTTCTCGGCCGACATGGTCATGCAGTCCTTCTGCCACACCGCGGCTTACCCCAAGTCGGTGGACGTGAAGACACATCGCGAATTGCCAGCCTTCATCAGCAACCGTGGGGGCGTGGCCCTGCGTCCAGGCGACGGCGTGATCCACTCTTGGTTGAACCGTTTGTTGTTGCCTGACACCGTGGGCACTGGCGGCGACTCACACACTCGTTTCCCAATCGGTATCAGCTTCCCAGCCGGTTCTGGCCTGGTGGCGTTCGGTGCGGCTACTGGCGTGATGCCTTTGGACATGCCCGAGTCCATCCTGGTTCGCTTCAAAGGCGAAATGCAACCCGGCGTGACCCTGCGCGACTTGGTGCATGCGATTCCTTTGTACGCGATCAAGCAAGGTTTGTTGACCGTGGCCAAGGCCGGCAAGATCAATGAATTTTCTGGCCGCATTTTGGAAATCGAAGGCTTGCCCAACCTCAAAGTCGAGCAAGCGTTTGAATTGTCTGACGCGTCCGCTGAGCGTTCTGCCGCGGGTTGCTCGATCAAGCTCAACAAAGAGCCTGTGGAGGAGTACCTCAAGTCCAACGTGGTGCTGATGAAGAACATGATTGCCGACGGCTACGCCGACGCACGCACCTTGGCTCGCCGTATCGAGAAGGTGGAGCAATGGTTGGCTGCGCCTACTCTGCTCGAAGCCGACAAAGATGCCGAGTACGCTCACATCATCGACATCGATTTGGCCGACATCAAAGAGCCCATCGTATGCTGCCCCAACGACCCCGATGACGCCAAGTTCTTGTCTGAAGTCGCGGGCACCCACATCGACGAAGCCTTCATTGGTTCCTGCATGACCAACATCGGTCACTTCCGTGCAGCGGCCAAGTTGCTGGGTGGTCAACGCGACATCCCCGTCAAGCTGTGGGTGGCACCGCCCACCAAGATGGACGAGAGCGAGCTGATCAAGGAAGGCCACTACGCGGCGTTCGGCACAGCCGGCGCTCGCACCGAAATGCCAGGCTGCTCCTTGTGCATGGGTAACCAAGCACAAGTGCGCGAAGGCGCGACGGTGGTGTCGACTTCCACACGCAACTTCCCCAACCGTTTGGGCAAGAACACCAACGTGTACTTGGCGTCTGCCGAATTGGCCGCCATCACCTCCAAGATGGGCAAGTTCCCCACGGTGGCCGAATACCATGCGGCCATGGGTGTGGTCAACAGCGACGGCGCTGCCATTTACAAGTACTTGAACTTCAACCAGATTGACGAGTATGTGGAGACGGCCAAAGGCGTGACAGCGTAAGCTGCCTGCGGCTCTACCCAGCACTTCGGTGCTGGGGTGGCAAAACAAAACCCCGCAAAGCGCGAGCCTTGCGGGGTTTTGTTTTGTGTGTGCTGTTGCTTAAAACATGCGCGCCAACACGCCACCTTCACCTGGGCCATCCACAGGAATCCACACATGCGTGGGACTGCCTGCGGCCACGTCAATCGACGCGCCGTTTTTGTCTTTCATTTGCTCTAGCTTGACCTTGCGGTTGCCGCTGGGGTGAATGATCTCGATCGTGTCGCCCACTGAGAATTTGTTTTTGGTTTCAATCTCAGCCCATCCATCGGCCACGCCGCGCACTTCACCGACAAATTGGCTGCGGTGGGCGATGGAGTGACCGGTTTCGTAGTTTTGGTAGTCGTTGGCAGGGCGTCGGTCCATCAGACCCGCGGTGTAGCCACGATTGGCTAAGCCTTCGAGTTCGGTGATGAGCTCGGGGTTGAATGGGCGGCCCGCCACCGCGTCGTCAATCGCGCGGCGATACACCTGTGCGGTGCGGCTGACGTAATACAAGCTCTTGGTGCGGCCTTCAATCTTGAGTGAGTCCACACCAATTTTGGTCAGTCGTTCGACATATTCGACCGCACGCAAATCTTTGCTGTTCATGATGTAGGTGCCGTGCTCGTCCTCCATGATGGGCATGAGCTGGCCGGGGCGACCTTTTTCTTCGAGCAAATAAATGTTGTCTGCCGCAGGGTGGCGTTCGCCATTGCCGCATGAAGAGAAACTGGATTCAGCTTCTTGTTGTGACTTGGCAAAGTCAAAGTCGCCTTCCATCGGCACAGCCATGGCCTCGCCGGTGTTGGGGTCGGTGGCGCTGGCTTGTGTGCCATAGCTCCAGCGGCAAGCGTTGGTACAAGTGCCTTGGTTGGGGTCACGGCGGTTGAAGTAGCCAGACAACAAACATCGGCCCGAGTAAGCAATACACAGCGCGCCGTGCACAAACACTTCCAACTCCATGTCGGGGCACTCTTGGCGAATTTTTTCAATTTCGTCAAAGCTGAGTTCGCGCGACAAGATGATGCGCTTTACCCCCACGTTTTGCCAAAACTTCACCGCAGCCCAGTTGACCGTGTTGGCTTGAACCGAGAGGTGAATATCGACCTCGGGCCACTTCTCGCGCACCATCATGATGAGGCCAGGGTCGGCCATGATCAGGGCATCCGGCTTCATCGCGATGATGGGTTCGATGTCACGCAAATAGGTGCGCACCTTGTCGTTGTGTGGCAGCAAGTTGCTGGTCAAAAAGAACTTTTTGCCACGTGCATGCGCTTCAGCAATGCCGATGCCAATTTGCTCAAGGCGGAATTCGTTGTTGCGCGCACGCAAGCTATAGCGGGGTTGGCCGGCATAGACGGCGTCTGCACCGAAGTCAAAAGCGGCACGCATTTTGTCGAGCGAACCTGCGGGCAGCAAGAGCTCTGGGGCTTGGAGTGTGGTCATAGGGTTTGATGCTGACAGGGCATCTGAAAAAGATTTAGCCGTGATTTTCGCACCTCGCGTTGGCTTTGCCTAGCGCAGGGCCTTGGCGGCGAATCAGCCTAGTGAAGTGGTTTGTTTCGACGGGGCACAATCTGCCTATGACGAAATCGTTGGTTGTTGCGGGGGGCGGTGTTGCAGGCATGGCCTTAGGGTTTGCGGCTGCGCGTGCGGGCTGGCAAGCCAAGGTGTTTGAACGATCCCCTGAGTTTTCAGAGGTCGGCGCGGGTGTCCAGCTCGGCCCGAACGTGACCCACCTATTGCAAGCATGGGGTTTGGGGGATGCACTCCATCAAGTGGCTGCCTGGCCTGCAGCCTTGCATGCGCGCAGCATGACCACAGGAGAGGTGTTGGCTACGCTGGCGGTAAAAGACGCCACGGCGCACTACGGCGCACCTTACGTGACAATCCATCGTGCAGACTTGCATGGCCTGCTCTTGCAAGCGGCTGCGCGTGAAGGCGTGCATGTGCACAGCGATGCGGTGGTGCAGGGGGTGAGTCAATCTGCAGATCACGCGGTTTGTGACGTGATTCAACACGCACAGCTGCAGCAGCACACCGCAGCCTTCGCAGTGGCCGCGGATGGTGTGTGGAGCCCCTTACGTCAGCAGCTTTTAGGTGACGGCCTGCCACGCTTTACGGGACATATTGCCTACCGCGCCTTGATTGCCCAAGCCGATTTGCCCTTGCATTTACGCAGCCAAGACATCTCAGTTTGGATGGGGCCCCATGCCCATGTGGTGAGCTACCCCGTGCGCGGTGGCCAGGACTTGAACGTGGTGTGTTTGGCTGAAGGTTGTTTATTGGATGACGATGCCAATAACTTGCAAGCCCTGCAAACATGGCATGCGCAAAAGACTGAAGCGCAAACCCTGGCAGAGTTACGGCATGCCTTACGTGGTGCTTGTACCCCATTGACTGATTTGATGGCGGCTTGCAGCGACTGGCGACTGTGGCCGTTGTGCGGCAGACCTGCCATGCAGGGGGCAAATGAGCATGTGCAAGGCAGAGTGGCTTTGGTGGGCGATGCAGCCCACCCCATGTTGCCGTACTTGGCCCAAGGGGCGGGCATGGCGATTGAAGACGCGCATGAGTTGGCTGCTCAGTTGTTAGGTGCCACACCTTTGAATGTGCCTGAGCGGCTAAAACAGTTCGCACACGCCCGCTGGCAGCGCAATGCGCGAGTGCAGGCAAGGGCCGTGCGCAATGGACAAATCTTTCATGCCACGGGGGCGCTTCGCGTGGGGCGCGATATGGGCTTGCGCCTCATGGGCGCGAAGTTGATGGATGTGCCGTGGCTGTACGGTTATCGCGCCAACTGAGGTGCTTTTTTGAGGTGCGACAGGGCCGTGCCGTTGCCGCGCTCGTCGCCTTCAGGAAAATATCACTGACGGCCGAGTAACAGATACTCCATCAGCGCTTTCTGAACGTGCATACGGTTTTCGGCTTCATCCCACACCACGCTTTGTGAGCCGTCGATCACATCGGCGGTCACCTCTTCGCCACGATGCGCGGGCAAGCAGTGCATGAAAAGGGCGTTGTGTTTGGCTACAGCCATCATGTCGCTGTCAACGCACCAATCGGCAAAGGCTTGTTGGCGTGTTTCATTTTCAGATTCAAAGCCCATGCTGGTCCACACATCAGTGGTCACGAGGTCTGCGCCTTTGCAGGCTTGCATGGGGTCTGCAAACACTTTGTAGCAATTGCTGTTGGATAGCCCAGCAATAGCAGGGTCAACCTCATAGCCGCTGGGTGTGCTGACGTGCACGGTAAAGCCCAACATGTCGGCGGCTTGCAGCCAAGTATTGGCCATATTGTTGCCGTCACCCACCCAAGCCACCACTTTGCCTGTGAGGCACTCTAGGGGATGCGAAGTCAAGCCGCGGTGTTCGATGTAGGTAAACAAGTCGGCCATCACTTGGCAAGGATGAAACTCATTGGTCAAGCCGTTGATGACGGGAACGCGTGAGTTGGCCGCAAAGCTGGTGATTTTGTCTTGACCGTAGGTACGAATCATCACCAAGTCGGTCATGCGGCTGATCACTTTGGCGCTGTCTTCAATCGGCTCAGCACGTCCAAGTTGGCTGTCGCCCGTAGTCAGGTTCACCACTGATCCGCCTAACTGATACATGCCCGCCTCAAAGCTCACGCGCGTGCGCGTGGAGGCTTTTTCAAAAATCATGGCCAAGGTTCGATCGGCCAGGGTGTGGTGCTTTTCGTAAGCTTTGAATTTCTTTTTAATCAGTGCTGCGCGTTGGAACACATAAGCGTATTCGTTCGCCGACAAGGACGTGAATTGCAGGTAGTGTTTCAGTGTTTGGGTCATGGGGCTTCAGCCAAGAATGTTTTGATCAGTGGCACAAGGATTGAAAGTACCTCATCTGCCTCTGCGGTGGTCATGATCAAAGGGGGCAAGAGGCGAACAACTGTGTCGGCTGTCACGTTGATGATCAAGCCTGCATCGGTGGCTTGTTTGAGCAAAACACCGCAGGGGCGATCTAACTCGATGCCGATCATCAAGCCTTGACCGCGGATTTCTTTGATGCCTTTGAGTCCGCCTAAAGCCACAGTGAGTTGAGTATGAAAGTGTTTACCCAATTTATCTGCGTTCTCAAGCAGGCCATCTTTCTCCATGATGCGAATGGTTTCTAAGCCTGCACGCATGGCCAGAGGGTTGCCACCAAAGGTGGTGCCGTGGTTGCCGGGTTGGAAGATGTTGGCGGCTTTGGGGCCAGCCACCACAGCGCCAATTGGCACGCCAGAGCCCAAACCTTTGGCTAAAGGCATGACGTCAGGCACGATGCCAGCCCACTGATGCGCAAACCATTTGCCAGTGCGTCCAATGCCACACTGCACTTCATCGATCATTAGGAGCCAGTCTTGCTGGTCACACAGCGCGCGCACTTCTTGCAGGTACTCGGCACGCATGGGGTTGATGCCGCCTTCGCCTTGGATGGTTTCAAAGAACACGGCGACAACATCAGGGTCGTTCACCGTCGCCTTCTTCAATGCCTCGATGTCGTTGAGCGGCACACGGATGAAGCCTTCAAGCAGTGGGCCAAAACCTTGTTGCAGTTTGACATTGGCAGTGGCGCTGAGGGTGGCAATGCTGCGACCATGAAATGCTTTTTCATACACCACGATTTTGGGGTTTGTGATGCCTTTGTCATGTCCAAATTTACGGGCCAGCTTGATGGCGGCTTCGTTTGCTTCTAAGCCTGAATTGCAGAAGAACACATTGGTCATGTTTGACAACTCGACCAGTTTGGCTGCAAGTTTTTCAGCGTCGGGCACGTGAAAGTAATTGCAGGTGTGGATGATCTTGCTGATTTGATCTTGCAATGCAGGTGCGAACTCGGGATGGTTGTGTCCAAGGGTGTTCACGGCTATGCCAGCAAGGGCATCCAAGTATTGTTTGCCATTGACGTCCCAAACTCGGCAACCTTGACCATGGCTGAGTGCAATTGGCAATCGGCCATAAGTGTTCATGGTGTGCGGTGAGGCGGCTTCAATGAAAACGGACATGCGTGAACTCCAAAAAAGAAAAACGACTCAACGAAGGTTGAGCCGTTGAGGCGCGATTTTAAAGGCATGGACATGACAAATTCATGGCGCGATGGGGTCATTCAAATGTCACAAGTCTTATATAAGATAGAATACTAAGCACCCGAGTGGCAGAGGACGATCCCTCTTTGTCACGTCACCGATTTCAGCCTCTACCCGATGGTTTCACACTCCGCCAAAGAAGTATTTATTCTGGGTATCACCCAAGAAGGACGCACGTTTCGTCCCAGTGACTGGGCCGAGCGTTTGGCGGGCGTGATGAGCCAGTTTCGACCTGGCGGGGCCACACCTGGCAGCCATTTGAGTTACTCACCTTGGTGTGTGCCCAACACTCTCGATAACAACAAGTGCGTCATCGTTCACACCGATTTGCGCGACGAAGAGCCCATGGCATGGAATTTTGTGATGAATTTCGCCAAAGATAACGACTTACAGGTGGTGGAAGCCTGTTTGTTGCCAGAGCATGCTGCGCTGACTTGAGGGCAGCTAACGGTTAGCCAACAAAAAACCCGCTCAAGAGCGGGTTTTTGCTTTTTCTTTGCTGACAGCGCACCCGTTACAAACGGCGGGCTGGATAGGCAGCCCGGGCTGGTGGCCTAATCAATTAGGCGGCGAGTGCCAAGGCTTTCACCTTGGTCGACAAGCGGCTCTTATCGCGAGCTGCTTTGTTTTTGTGGAAGATGCCTTTGTCCGCAATCGTGTCCACAACGGCTTGCATCTTGGCAAACAGTTCGGTTGCTTTGGTTTTGTCGCCAGCGATGACAGCTTTTTCGACGTTCTTTACCGCTGTGCGGTACTTCGAGCGCAAAGAGGTGTTAGCGGCGTTAATTTTGATGTCCTGACGGACGCGTTTACGACCTGATGCCAGGCGCGGGTTTTTTTTCTTGGGTTTGGCTGAAGCCATGATGTGTTTCCTTAAGTGTCTGAGGATGTTGTCAGCAAAGCCGGAGATTGTAGCAAATCGCTACACTGAGGGCGTGTCATTGTTCAAATCTGCCTCCATCGTCTCGGGCTTGACCCTGGTTTCGCGCATCACCGGCTTGATGCGCGAATTGCTGATTGCCTCGACATTTGGGGCCAGTGCTTTGACAGACGCCTTCAATGTGGCGTTTCGGATTCCGAATTTATTCCGTCGACTGTTTGCCGAAGGTGCATTCAGCCAAGCTTTTGTGCCGGTTTTGGCTGCCAGTCGTCAACAGCATGGCGACGAAGCCACCCAAGTGCTCATCCACCAAGTGGCGACATTGCTGGTGTGGGCCTTGTTTATCACGTCTGTATTGGGCGTTATGGGCGCACCTTGGTTGGTGTGGGCCATGGCCAGCGGGCTGAAGCAGTCGCCTGAAGGCTTTGAAGTAGCCGTGGTCATGACCCGCTTCATGTTTCCATACATCGCCTTCATGTCCTTGGTGGCTTTGGCCGCTGGTGTGCTCAACACTTGGAAGCGTTTTGCTGTGCCTGCGGCCACGCCCGTGCTGCTGAATGTGTCCATGATTGCCGCGGCTTGGTGGGGTGGCCCTTGGTTTGGCAGCTTGGGTGTGCCACCTATTTATGCCTTGGCGGCGGGCGTGATGATGGGCGGTGTGGCTCAGCTTAGCGTGCAACTGTGGGCTTTACGTCGTTTGGGGCTATTGCCCCGTGTGGGCTTGCGCTGGCGCGCTGTACGCGAGGCTTGGGGGGCGCAGGGCCCCGCAAGGATTTTGCAGCTTATGGCGCCTGCTTTGCTCGGTGTGAGCGTGGCGCAAATTTCCTTGCTGATCAACACACAAATTGCCTCACAGCTGATGCCAGGCAGTGTGAGCTGGCTCAGTTATGCCGATCGTTTGATGGAGTTTCCCACCGCCTTGCTGGGTGTGGCATTGGGCGTGGTGCTGATGCCCCAACTCTCAGCCGCCAAAGCGGCCAATGACACCACTCAATATTCAAACATGCTTGATTGGGGCTTGCGATTGGTGTTGCTGTTGGCGCTGCCATGTGCTTTGGCGTTGCTGATTTTTTCTAAAGCTTTGGTGTCCGTTCTCTACAACTACGGCGCATTCACCGCCCACGATGTGCAGCAAACTACCTTGGCACTCATGGGCTATGGCGTGGGCTTGCTCGGGCTTGTGGCGATCAAGGTGTTGGCGCCTGGCTATTACGCGAGCCAAGACATTCGCACGCCAGTGCGCATTGCGGTGGCGGTGCTGGTCATCACGCAGTTGTTCAACCTCGCTTTTGTGCCCCATTTGGCCCACGCCGGACTGGCCTTGTCGATTGGCTTGGGCGCCTTGGTCAATGCCATTTGGCTGCTTTGGGGTTTGGTTAAAAATGGCACCTATGTGATGAGCGCAGGTTGGCCTCGCTTTGTGCTGCAAGTGCTGGCTGCGTGCGCGGTGTTGGGCGCGTGGCTGTGGTGGGCGGCTCAACATTGGGACTGGACGGCTTTGCATGCCACGCCGCTTTGGCGCGTGGGCTTGATGACAGGTGTGTTGGCGGTGAGTGCGCTGGTGTATTTCGCCACCCTGGCCGTCACGGGCTTGAAACTGCGCGCACTGCTGCGCCGAT
>JAVLFR010000184.1:0-3217 GCA_046052785.1 Limnohabitans sp.
TACACTTATGCGATCGTCGGCAGCGTCAGATGTGTATAAGAGACAGGTTGATGCACCGCTTGGTTGAATTCAGCCGAGGCAAATATATGCCCCAACACACGGGCCACTTGCTGGGGATGTCGAAGGTTGTCAGCCCACACTTTGGCGCTGCTATTGACTAGGCTGGTAGGCGGCGTGTCGCTCACAAAGCGGCGGCAGAGTTTTTCGCACAGGTGGCGTGCGGTGCCTGGATGCTGGACCAGCATGTCAAGCACACGATGGCCGTCGGACATGGGGGCGGCAAAGGGGTCAAAGTCTTTCGCCAAGATGCGCTTTTGGTAGGGGTCATGCCAAGCGTCGAGGTAGAAGAACTGTCCTGTTTTGGGCAGCGACTGGCCGCCGCCTAGGCCGCGTCCGTCTTCGATCACCCAACCGGTGAAGGCGCGGGCGGCTTCGTACACGTCTTGGTCGATGTAGCCTGCGGGTGCGCCTTGCAGTGCCCCAGGCACTTCGCGCCACTTGGCATACAAGCCGTTGAGGTAGTGCTGTTTACCGAGCGTGTGGAGCTCAAACAGTTCGCGGGCGTAGTTTTCGTTGGGCGCGCCAGTGCGTGAATTGCGGTTGTTGAGATAGATCAGCATGGGCGTGCTGGTGGCCACGGATTGCAGCATGTCGGAGAAATTGCCTAAGGCGTGACGCCGAATGCTGTCTCGCTCAAAGCTGGGCATGGCCACCGCAATTGACGCATCGCTTGCATGCACGTTGAAGTGGTCGAGCCAAAAGTCCACCATCAGCTCTTTGACTTGCCACTGGCTGTGGGCGGCATGCAACAGGCGCGAGGCCATGAGTTCACGCAGGGGGCGCATGCGCTCTTCGTAAGCCATTTTGGTTTGGTTGTCCGTGAGCTTCCACAACTCAGACAAGGGCTGCTTGATCAAGTTCAGCGGCCTGTTTTCATTCACCGCTGGGTAGTCGGCACTTGCGCCGTAATTGATCTTCAGAACAGTCGCGTCGAGCGCTTGCGTGACAGCAGGGTCATCGCTGGTGGGGTGGAGTTGCGACTCGATCCACGACTTCACCCCATTTTTATCAAGGTCGTTGATGTCGCCGCGTTGCGCACCAAAACTGAGACGGTCAAGGACAGCGACTGACATGTTTAGTGAGTGTGTGAATTCAATAACCTCTTGGTATTCAACTTGACCTAATGGTTGAATTTACGTACGTGATGTTAAGTATTATACTTATGTGCCGATTAAGCAGATTATTTATTTAATCCAAAGAGTTTTATATGGCAACCACTTTTGGCGCGTTTTTAGGCCTGCCAGGATTTGGCCAAACTGGCACGACCTTCCTGACCAACTCGGCTTATCCGGTCATCAGCGGTACGGGTTTGCCTGTTGGCTATGTTGGCTATGTGATTGATATTTTCGATCTCAATTCCCATGTCAATGACACCTCCTTACTCCCATCTCAGCAGGGTGCTTATATCGGTTCGACCGTTGTCGATAGTGATGGCAATTTCACCTATGACTTCAAAGTACTGCTCACTGACGATTTTGGAGATGTTGTCACGGACGGAAATGGTAATGCGGTTATTGATACCTCGGCTTCTACCAGTTTGTACCCAGACGGGACGTACAAAATTGGTGTCACTGTAACTAGCCCCACCGGACATGTTGACGAAGCGGCGCCTTTGTATATTCGAGTCGACACCACGGTCAGTGCGCCTTTTGTTTACAGCTTAGACAGCGACCCCGCCTCACTGTCGGATGGCGCCGCTTCCATCAGCGGGGTGGTTTATACCAACGATGACACCCCAGCTATCAATGGTTACGCCGAAACTGGTGCCGTCGTCTCAGTCAGAGAGAACGGTGTCTTATTGGGTACGGCTACTGCAAATGGGGACACCCCCAGGTTGAGTGGCGTTGCTTTAACTGGGCAATCTAAATTCACCATTCAAATCGCTAACGCACTTCGACTTGAGCAAGGCCAGCACACCCTGAACTTCAGTGCCACAGACTTGGCGGGCAACATCAGCACGACCACTACTCAAACCATTCAAACCATTGGGGTGGACTCGCTCACACAGGCCCCGACGGTGTTGCTGGCAGGTGCGACTACATCAGGGACTGTCACATACACGAACGACAACACACCCACTTTGAATGGTGTTGCAGAACGTGGTGCCAACATTGCATTCACAGATCAATCTGGCAACACCTTGGGCAGCGTGACTGCCCATGCCACCACAGGGGCCTATTCCTTCACGCCAACGACGCCGCTGGCAGATGGCGCCAAAACCCTCACAGCAAGGGCCACCGATGCCTTGGGTAACTCGGCATCAACCCCCTTCGCCGTCACGATTGACACGCAAATTGCAGCCCCTACTTTGAGCTTAGCGGCGCCTGCGCTGACGGTGGGCGGTGTGACTTACGACCGTGACAACACCCCCACCATCACGGGAACTGCCGAGGCGGGCTCGACGGTGACTGTCAAAGACGGCACGACGGTGTTGGGCACCACGGTGTCAGATGCCAACGGTAACTACCTTTTCATCACGCCTGACTCGAAGGTGTTGTCTGATGGGGTTCACGCACTCAATGTCAGCGCAACGGACGTGGCTGGCAACGTCAGCACAGTGGTCAGCAAATCAATCACCATTGACACCCAATTTCCCGCCCCGCCCACTGTCACGTTGGCTTCGCCTGCTTTGATCATTGGCGGTGTGCAGTACGACAGAGACAACACCCCCACCATCTCAGGCACGGCAGAACCTGGCTCCACCGTCACCATCAAAGAAGGTGACACGGTGCTGCTCAATGTTTTTGCAGACACAAACGGCAACTATTCTTTCACGCCTGCTGACTCAAAAGCTTTTACGGACGGTGTTCACACAATCGACGTGACCGCTACCGATGTGGCAGGCAACGTCAGCACAGCTGCAAGCCAAACATTCACCACCGACACCACCGCCCCGAGCGTGACGATCACGGATAACCAAACAGGTACAGCCAGCGATGGCGCACCAACGGTGGTGTACAGCTTCGCATTCAGTGAGGGGGTGAACGACTTCTCGGTCGAAGACATCACCGTCACGGGCGGCACCAAGGGTGCGTTCGCGACGGTGGATAGCAGCCACTACACCCTATCGGTTGCGGCAACCGATAACAGCACAACCAACCTGAGCGTGACGGTGAACAAGGCCGGCTTCACAGATGTGGCGGGCAACTTGATGGTT
>JAVLFR010000185.1:0-6509 GCA_046052785.1 Limnohabitans sp.
GAGAAGGCCGGCAAATCGCCGCAGCAGTTCGTGGCCGACATTGCCTCCGGGCGCAAGCCGTATCTGGATGGCTTTCACATCAGCTTCGACAACTGGCACAGCACCGATGCGCCCGAAAACCATGAGCTGGCCCAACAGATTTACCGAGACTTGCGCGACATCCCCGAGTCACAAGGCGGCTCGTTGATCGAGCGGCGCAGCATTGAGCAGTTCTTCGACCCCGAGAAGAACATGTTTTTGCCCGACCGTTACATCAAAGGCGAATGCCCCAAATGCCATGCCCAAGACCAGTACGGCGACAACTGCGAAGTCTGCGGCGCGGTGTACGCCCCCACCGACCTGATCAACCCGTTCTCGGCCTTGTCGGGGGCCAAGCCCGAGCTCAAGACCTCGGAACACTTTTTCTTCAAGCTGTCCGACCCACGCTGTGTAGAGTTTTTAGAGAAATGGACCCAAGACGGCAAGTTGCAACCCGAGGTCGCCAACAAGGTCAAAGAGTGGTTCAGCGTGCGCACCAACCCCGATGGCACGACCAGCGAGGGCTTGGGCGACTGGGACATTTCGCGTGACGCGCCTTACTTTGGCATTGAAATTCCAGATGCGCCAGGCAAATACTTTTATGTGTGGCTCGACGCGCCCGTGGGCTACTTGGCGTCGCTGAAAAACTGGTTCGACAAGGGCGGCCCCAAAGCCAAGCACGGTGACACCCGCAGCTTTGACGAATACATGACCGCTGCTGACACCGAACAACACCATTTCATTGGCAAAGACATCGTCACCTTCCACACGCTGTTCTGGCCTGCCATGCTTAAGTTCAGTGGTCGCAAAGTACCCGACAAAGTGCATGTGCACGGCTTTTTGACCGTCAACAACGGCGAGAAGATGAGCAAGAGCCGTGGCACAGGCCTGGACCCACTCAAGTACTTGAGTCTTGGCATGAACCCCGAGTGGCTGCGCTATTACTTGGCCACCAAGCTCAACAACAAAAACGAAGACATCGACTTCAACGCCGAAGACTTCATGCTGCGCGTCAACAGCGATTTGATTGGCAAGTTCGTCAACATCGCATCGCGTGCAGCGGGCTTTTTGACCAAGCGCTTTGACGGCCAACTGACACAAAGCTTTGGCGAGCAAGGCCAGGCGTTACTCAGCGACATTCGGGCCGCGAAAGACAGCATCGCCCAAGCCTACGACGCTCGTGAGTTCGGCAAAGCTGCGCGTGAAATCATGTTGTTGGCCGACAAGGTCAACGTCTATGTGGACCAACACAAACCCTGGGACTTGGCCAAAGACGCCGCCAACAACGAAGCCCTGCATCAGGTGTGCTCGTTATTGATCAATGCGTTTGCAGAACTCAGCCGCTACTTGGCGCCTGTGTTGCCCGCGCTGGCACAAGCGGTCGAAGCCTTCACCGCCACCTCCATGCAAAACTGGTCTTCCACCGGCTACGTGACGCACATCCAACCCTACCAACACCTCATGCAACGCGTCACCCCCGAACAACTCGAAGCACTGTTTGAACCCCCCACCGTGGTGGCAGAAAAAGTCACCCCTGGCGGCAAAACAACGGCCCCCACGCTCGACACTGACGTGTCCTCGCTGCCCCCCGAGGGGGCTGGGCTCGCCTTGGGGCGGCCCGGCGGCGAGCCCATCGCCCCCACCATCAGCATCGACGACTTTGCCAAGGTAGATTTGCGCATTGCCGAAATCGTCAACTGCGAAGCGGTGGAAGGCTCGACCAAGCTGCTGCGCCTCACGCTCGATGTGGGCGAAGGCAAAACGCGCAATGTGTTTAGCGGCGTGGCCAGCATGTACCAGCCCGAAGACCTCAAGGGCAAGCTGACGGTGATGGTGGCCAACTTGGCGCCGCGCAAGATGAAGTTTGGCGTGTCTGAAGGCATGGTGCTCGCCGCCAGCCACGCAGACGACAAGACCGATGCGGGCATTTATGTGCTCCACCCATGGCCTGGTGCAAAACCCGGCATGCGTCTGCATTGATGTTTCAATTGTTTCGCCCCAATCTTGTTGACTCTCTGAAGGGCTACACCCGTCAGCGGTTTTACCAAGACGTGGGGGCCGGCATCACCGTGGGCGTGGTGGCTCTGCCGCTGGCCATGGCGTTTGCCATTGCGTCGGGGCTCAAGCCTGAAGCGGGTTTGTTCACCGCCATCATTGCGGGCTTTTTGATCTCTGCCTTGGGGGGCAGCCGTGTGCAAATTGGCGGACCGGCAGGCGCGTTCATCGTCATTGTGTATGGCATCTTGGAACGCTATGGTCTGGCCAACCTGATCATCGCCACCGCCATGTCGGGGGTGATTTTGTTGGTGATGGGCTTGCTGCGTTTGGGCTCGTTGATTCGCTTCATTCCTGTGGCCGTGGTGATTGGGTTCACCAACGGCATTGCGGTGCTCATTTTGGTGTCGCAGCTCAAAGATTTTTTAGGCCTGCCCATTGCCAGCATGCCCGCAGACTTCTTTGGCATCTTGCACACGCTCAGCGTCAACCTCAGCCATTACAACGGCGAAGCCTTGGGTTTGGCTTTGGTGTGTTTGGGTGTGTTGGCTTTTTGGCAGTTGGCCTTGCCGCGCTTGGTGCAAGGCATGTCCAGCAGCAAAAACTTGTCGACAATTCCAGGCTCCATCGTGGTGCTGGTCGGCGCCACAGTGGCCACCCAGATGATGGGGTTGGAGGTCGACACCATCGCCTCGCGCTTTGGCAGCATTCCTAGCCAACTGCCTGCGTTGGCGTGGCCCGCGTTCAGCTGGGACACCGCCAAGTTTTTATTCATTCCCGCCATCACGCTGGCCTTGTTGGGCTCGATCGAGTCGCTCTTGTGTGCCCGAATTGCCGACCAAATGATGGCCGATGGCCCCTATGGCGACCGCCACGATGCCAACCAAGAGCTCATGGCCCAAGGCATTGCCAACATCGTCACGCCGTTTTTTGGCGGCATGCCCGCCACGGGCACGATTGCCCGTACCGTGACCAACGTTAAAAACGGCGGCAACAGCCCCGTCGCGGGCATGGTGCATGCGGCCACGCTGCTGGTGGTCATGCTGGTGGCCGCGCCGTTGGCTGGCGATGTACCACTGGCGGCGCTGTCAGCTATTTTGATATTCGTGGCTTGGAATATGGGCGAGTGGCGCGAGTTTTTGCACTTGCGTCAGTTTCGTCTGCCCTACCGCGCCACGCTGTTGTCGGTGTTTTTGCTCACCGTCATCCTCGATTTGACGGTGGCTGTAGAAGTCGGCCTGATCGCCGCTTGCCTCACCTTTATTTATCGCATCTCCAGCCTGAGCCGGGCCGAACAAGTGCACGCTGACGCTTTTCCAGAACTGACAGGCCATGAAGCCTACGTGCACGCGCACCGTTTGTATGGCGCATTGTTCTTTGGGGCGGTCAAATTGGTCGAGGCGATTGAAGAAAACCTGCCCAGCCAAGCCTTGGTGTTGGACCTGAAAAACCTCATCTACGTGGACTCGTCGGGCGCTGACGCCCTGCTGGCCTTGGCACGAACCTGCAAGAAAAAGCAGCTGCGCCTCATCATTTGCGGCTTGGGGCACCAACCGCTCGACATTGCCCAGCGCAGCGGACTATTACAGGCCTTGCCTGACACCGACCTGGTGCCCGATTTGAGCCACGGTTTGACCCTGGCCCTCGGTCGCTAAAATTCACTCCATCTCTAGACAGTCCATTAGGAAACCCACCATGTCCATTTTTCAACGTGACAGCTACACCTCCGAAGTCACGCAGTTCATCGAGTCACTCAAGGCCAAAAACCCGCAACTCGAAAAAGCCCAACGCGAAGGACGCGCGCTGTTGTGGGACAAGCAAGTCAACACCGAGATCCAGCAAGACGCGCAAGCGGGCCGCGTGGCGCAAAAGCCCTACGTGTATCAAACCAATTCCTAAGCCCTTCGCTCTGGCCTCCCCCTCCGTGCATCCTGCCGACCCCACCCTGCCTCACGACGAGGCACCCATCGCCTCGGTCATGCCCGAGGTGATCGACAACGTGGCCGTAGCCCGTCTGTATGGCGAGCCCCTGTTTGCCATGCCGCAGGATTTGTACATCCCGCCAGACGCGCTGGAAGTTTTTCTCGAAGCTTTCCAAGGCCCGTTGGACTTGCTGCTGTACCTCATTCGCAAGCAAAACTTCAACATCCTCGACATCCCCATGGCCGCGCTCACGCGCCAGTACCTGAGCTATGTGGACGAGATTCGCAACCGCAATCTCGAACTCGCCGCCGAATACTTGTTGATGGCCGCCATGCTGATTGAAATCAAATCGCGCATGTTGCTGCCCCCCAAAAAGGTGGCCGAAGGCCAAGAGCCCGAAGACCCACGCGCCGAGCTGGTACGCCGCCTGCTCGAGTACGAGCAAATGAAACTGGCCGCCGCCAAACTCAACGAAGTGCCGCAGTTTGGTCGCGACTTTTTGCGCGCGCAGGTGTTCATCGAGCAGTCACTCCAACCCCGCTTTCCAGAGGTGCATGTGGTCGAACTGCAACAAGCCTGGGCTGATATTTTGAAGCGGGCCAAGCTGGTGCAGCACCACAAAATTTCACGCGAAGAACTCTCGGTGCGCGAACACATGAGCATCGTGCTCAGGAAGCTGCAGGGCAAACGTTTTGTGGGCTTTGAAGACCTGTTTGACCCCGCCAGTGGCACGCCGGTGCTGGTCGTCACTTTCATCGCCCTGCTGGAGCTGGCCAAAGAAACGCTGATCGACATCACGCAAGCGGAGGCTTTCGCGCCGATTTATGTGCGTCTGGCCTACACACCGACGTAAAAGTTCTGCGTAAACTCCACCCCCTCTGAGCAACACAGGACTGGTTTTGCGCCACACCGTTCTATGAGCAACACCCACGCCTCCCCCTACGGCACTTTGCCCCCCGCTTCGCCTGTGGCGGCCCGCAAACCTATCAGCCTGCCTCGCCTCAACGAGATGCGCGCACGGGGTGAAAAAATCACCATGCTCACCGCCTACGACGCCACCTTTGCTGCGGTGGCCGATGCTGCGGGCGTGGAGTGCATCTTGGTGGGCGACTCGTTGGGCATGGTCTGCCAAGGCCTCACCAGCACCGTGGGCGTGACGCTCGAGACCATGCGCTACCACGTCGAGAGCGTAGCCCGTGGCATTCGACGCGTGCAAGGCACGGCGTGGGTCATAGGCGACCTGCCCTTTGGCAGCTACCAAGAAACCAAAGAACAAGCCCTGCGCAGCGCCACCGTGCTCATGCAGGCAGGGGCGCACATGGTCAAGCTCGAAGGCGGCGGTTGGACCACCGAGATCGTGCATTTCTTGGTCGAACGCGGCATTCCTGTGTGCGCGCATTTGGGCCTCACCCCGCAGACCGTGCACGCCCTGGGCGGCTACCGCGTGCAAGGCCGCGGCGACTCGGCAGACCAACTGCGCCAAGAAGCCTTGGCCCTGCAAGACGCTGGTGCGTCCATGCTGGTGCTGGAGATGGTGCCCGAGCCCCTGTCTACCGCCCTGACCCTAGCGCTGCCCCGCTGCCACAGCATTGGCATTGGTGCGGGCAACGGCACAGCGGGCCAAGTGCTGGTCATGCACGACATGCTGGGCGTGAACTTGGGCAAAAACCCCAAGTTCGTGCACAACTTCATGGCAGGCCACGCCAGCGTGCAAGATGCCATGAGTGCCTATGTGGCCGCTGTGAAAAACGGCAGCTTCCCCGACAACGCCAAACACGCTTGGACCTAATGTGCACATCGTTCACACGCTCTCTGATCTGCGCCGCGCCCTCAAACCCGCCGCCCTGCGCGCCTTTGTGCCCACCATGGGCAACTTGCACCAAGGGCATTTAGACCTGATGCAACTAGCCAGACACGAGGTAGACCAGCGTGTCAGCACGGGGGGCATGACCGTGGCCAGCATCTTTGTGAACCGCTTGCAATTTGGCCCCCACGAAGACTTTGACACCTACCCCCGCACCTTTGAAAACGACTGCGCGCTGCTACAAGCCAACGGCTGCGACCTGGTGTTTGCCCCGTCTGAGCAAGACCTCTACCCCGAACCCCAGGTGTTCAAGGTGCATCCCCCTGCGGAATTGGCCGACATCTTGGAAGGTGCGTTTCGCCCTGGCTTTTTTGTGGGCGTGAGCACCGTGGTGCACAAACTCTTCAACATCGTGCAACCCGACGTGGCCGTGTTTGGCAAGAAGGACTACCAACAACTCATGGTCATTCGCCGCATGGTGCAGCAAATGGCCTTGCCGATTGAAATCATCGGCGGCGAAACCCGCCGCGCTGAAGACGGCCTGGCTTTGAGTTCGCGCAACGGCTATCTGAGCGAGCAAGAGCGCGCCGAGGCGGTGCAACTGTCGATGGCGTTGAAAGGCTTGGCGGCGGCAGCCCATGCGGGCAATGCTGCAGGCCAACTCGATGTGGCGGCGGCCGAAGCCGCCGCGATGGACGCCCTGCGCCAACGCGGCTGGCAACCTGACTACATCACCTTGCGCCGCCGCCACGACCTGCAAGCCCCACAA
>JAVLFR010000186.1:0-5602 GCA_046052785.1 Limnohabitans sp.
CCGAACTGGCGCAAAACCCAGTGGTGGTGCACTGAGCCAAAGACAAGCTTAGGTGCTCAGCCTCAGCGCTGCACTTTGCGTGAGTAAAGCCACTGGTAAAGCGGCTCGACCAACACCAACACCGCGATCAAACGGCAGACCTGAAACGCCGTGACCACGGCCACCCCCAACTGAAGCACCTTGGCCGTGATGGCCATCTCGGCAATGCCGCCAGGCGCAACGCCCAAAATCATGGTGGCCAAGGGCGTGTTGGTGGTCCACCCCAACACCGCGCCCAAACAGGCGCACAGCCCAATCATGCCCAAGGTGCCCACCGCCACGCTGGCCAGCCAGCGAGGGGCGGTTTGCACAAAAGTCGCGGTAAAACGCACACCCAAGCTCACCCCAATGAACAGTTGCGCAGCATTGGACAGCCAAGGTGGAATGCCCGAGAGAGACACCTCGTTGAGGGTCAACACCATCGACGTCAGCAACGCCCCCATGAACCAAGGATTGGCCCGTTTGAGCCAGCGCATGGCCAGCGCGCCCAGTCCTGAGCACAGGCCCAAGAGCACCAAGCCCTGCCCACTGACCTCGCGCACCAAAGGGGGCGAAGTGTCTAAGCCGTGCCAGCCACTGAACTGCATGGCAAATGGCACAGTGATGGTCACGATCAGCACCCGCAAGCTGTGGGCTGAGGCCACCAAATCGGTACGCGCCATTTGGCGCTCGGCCAACAGGGTCATTTCAGATGCGCCGCCAATGGCGCCAGAAAAATAGGTGGTCGCGCGGTCCAAGCCTGGCAAGCGCTGGGCATGCACCCAGTGCAACCAACGTCCAAAACCATAGCCCAGCGCCAGCGCCCACACCACCGCCAACACAATGGCCCACCACAAGCCGCCAATGATGCTGGCGACTTGCGCAGTGAAGTAAAGCCCCAAGGCTGTGCCAATGACCCCTTGACCAAGATCACGCAGAGGGTTCCAGCTGAGGGTGGGCATGCCCAGCATCGACACCAGGGCTGTCGCCATCAAGGGGCCAATCATCCAAGGCAGCGGGGTTTGCCACCGCAAACACAGCAACGCCGCCACCCAGGCAAGCGCCAAGGTCAACATCACTCGCAGAGAAAACCGATACACGGGGCGCAAAGCAAACATGGCAAGATTTTGCCTGTCCCCTTAAATCCAAATGCGCGCCCAAGGCAAACCTACAATTGCAGGCATGACCGCTTACATCCTTAATTTATCTTGCCCAGACCGCCAGGGCATCGTGCATGCTGTCTCTGGCTTTTTGCTAGAGCGCCAAGGCAACATCGAAGAAGCCGCTCAGTACAACGACCCTGACACGGGTCTGTTCTTCATGCGCGTGCAATTCGCTTGCGATGCCGTGCGTCAAAACGACTTACGCGAACAACTCAACAGCTTTGCCAACCCCTTTGGCATGAAGTGGACCTTGCACGACACCACGCAGCCCATGCGGACGGTCTTGATGGTCAGCAAAGAGGGCCATTGCTTGAACGACTTGTTATTTCGCTTCAAAAGCGGCTTATTACCCTTGGACATTCGCGCCATCATCAGCAACCACCGCGAGTTTTATCAGTTAGCGGCCAGCTACAACGTGCCGTTTCACCACATTCCCGTGACGTCTGCCACCAAAGCACAGGCCGAGGCCAAGGCCTTTGAGGTGATTGAGGCCGAAGGCGCGGAGTTGGTGGTGTTGGCGCGTTACATGCAAATTTTGAGCGACGACTTGTGTCAAAAATTGTCGGGACGCGCCATCAACATTCACCACAGCTTTTTACCCAGCTTCAAGGGTGCCAAGCCCTATTACCAAGCGCATGACCGTGGCGTCAAACTCATTGGCGCAACCGCTCACTATGTGACCGCCGACTTGGACGAAGGCCCCATCATTGAGCAAGACGTGGCCCGCGTAGACCACAGCAAAACGGTCGAAGATTTCACTGCCCAAGGCCGCGACACCGAAAGCCAAGTGCTGGCCCGCGCCGTCAAATGGCACAGCGAGCACCGCGTGCTGCTGAACGGCCACAAGACCGTCATTTTTAAATGAGCACTGGCCGCATTCCGCCCATTCAGTGCTTGCTCACATTTGAGGCCTTAGCGCGATTGCGCTCAGTGACCCAAGCCGCTGAAGAGCAATGCGTGACACCCAGCGCGGTGAGCCACCGCGTCAAACAACTGGAGCAGTTGCTAGGCGTCAAGCTGTTTGGCCGAGCTGACTTTTCGCTCACCACTGAGGGCAGCGAATACCTGGCCCACGTCCGCGAAGGTTTAGCGATTTTGGAGCGCTTCCCTGGCAAAGATAGCAATGCCACACCAGGCAAACGCAAACTTCGCTTGGCCGTGACGCCGACCTTTGCTCGCTCTATCTTGATGCCCCGCCTGCGCCAGTTTGCCGACGCCTACCCCGAGATAGACATCACCTTGCAAGTGAGCATTCCACTCTTAGACGTGGTGGCCGAAGACGCCGACCTGACCATTCGCTTTGGCACAGGCCGCTATGCGGATGTAGAACACATTTGCCTGATGAAAGACGATGTGACGCCCTTGGCCTCACCCGCCTACATACGCGAGCACGGCCCCTTTGAGACCCCTGAGGATTTGCAAGACACCACCTTCCTTCGCAGCCCGCTGGAACCTTGGCGCACTTGGTTTGCCGCCCACGACTTAGACTGGCCCGAGCCAATTGACGGCTCTAGCTTCAACGACATCGGCCTGATGTGCGACGCCGCGGCCCAAGGCCTCGGTGTAGGCCTGGTGCGCTTGAAATTAGGCGCCCCTTGGCTAGAAAACGGCACGTTGGTGCGCCTGTTTGCGCGCCAAGTGCCTAGCCCACATGGGCATTACCTGTGTTGGCGCACGGGGGCGATGGACCGCTGGGAGTGTGCAGCGTTTGCTGATTGGCTGAAGAAGGCTGTTCCTTAAACCCTTGTTCTCGCTGTGAATGGGAGGGGCCAGTACCGCCACACGGCTGACATCGCGACGCGACGAATGGCGCCGTATGACGGCGTCGACCCTCCCATTCACGACGTTTGGGTTGGTGTACAAAACCTTTTCAAACTAGGCTGTAACTTTCTTCACACGCCAACCGCCAGTTTTGCCGTAAAGTGCAATGCATGAATGCACCACTCACCTCCGACCAGCAAAACACCCTTGCTCGCGCCGAGCGCCAAGCGCAAGTCGTGCAGGCCCTGCTACAAGTGCTGCCACAGCACGCCCTGCTTTACACCACCGAGGACACCGTGCCTTACGAGTGCGACGGCCTCACCGCCTACCGCGCTCGCCCCATGTGCGTGGCCTTGCCCGAGACGGTAGACCAAGTTCAAGCCGTGCTCAAAACTTGTTATGCCTTGGACGTGCCCGTGGTCGCACGCGGAGCAGGCACGGGCCTATCGGGTGGCGCGATGCCGCACACCATGGGTGTCACCTTGTCATTGGCCAAGTTCAACCAAATTCTCAATATCGATGTGACGGCACGCACCGCGGTGGTGCAGTGCGGCGTGCGTAACCTCGCCATCAGCGAAGCGGTGTCGCAATTCGGGCTGTACTACGCGCCCGACCCGTCCAGCCAAATAGCTTGCACCATCGGTGGCAACGTGGCCGAGAACTCGGGTGGCGTGCATTGTTTGAAATACGGCCTCACCGTGCACAACGTGCTCAAGGTGAAGGGATTCACGATTGAAGGCGAGCCCATTGAGTTTGGCAGCGATGCGCTTGACACGCCAGGCCTTGACTTGTTGCCCGTGGTCGTGGGCAGCGAAGGCATGCTGGCAGTCACCACCGAGGTGACCGTCAAGCTCGTGCCCAAGCCACAACTGGCGCGCTGCATCATGGCCAGCTTTGACGATGTGCGCAAAGCGGGCGATGCGGTAGCCGCGGTGATTGCCGCAGGCATCATCCCCGCAGGTTTAGAGATGATGGACGGCCCCATGACCGCCGCTGTGGAAGACTTTGTGCATGCCGACTACGACCTGAGCGCGGCCGCAATTTTGCTATGCGAGAGCGACGGCACGCCCGAGGAGGTGGAAGAAGAAATTGGCCGCATGAGCGACGTGCTGCGCGGTTGCGGTGCCACCGCCATCACGGTCAGCCGCGATGAAGCCCAACGCCTGAAGTTTTGGAGTGGCCGCAAAAATGCGTTCCCCGCCTCGGGCCGCATCAGCGCCGACTACATGTGCATGGACAGCACCATCCCACGCAAGCGCTTGGCCGACATCTTGGAAGCCATTCAAGAGATGGAACAGAAATACCAGTTGCGCTGCTTGAACGTGTTCCACGCAGGTGACGGCAACTTGCACCCACTCATTTTGTTTGATGCGAACGACCCCGACCAAATGCACCGCTGCGAACAGTTTGGCGCAGATATTTTGGAAACCAGTGTCGCCATGGGCGGTACGGTGACGGGCGAGCACGGCGTGGGCATCGAGAAGGTCAACAGCATGTGTGTGCAGTTCAGTGCCGAAGAAAACGAACAGATGTTTGGCGTCAAGCGCGCCTTTGACAGCAAGGGTTTACTCAACCCTGGCAAGGTCATCCCCACCCTGCACCGCTGTGCCGAATACGGCAAGATGTTGGTACGGGCCGGGCAAATCAAACATCCGGATTTGCCGCGGTTTTAATTTGCCGCAGTTTTAGGCGGCGTAAGCTCGCCCACCAAAGATCGCCGTCCCCACCCGCACCATCGTGCTGCCCGCCTGCACAGCGGCTTCTAGATCGCCCGTCATGCCCATGGACAGGGTGTCGAAGTGGGGCAGGTTCAAGGCGGCTTTCACTTGGTCAAACAAGGCGCGGGCTTTGGCATGTACCGCCACTTGTGCGTCAAAACCCTCCACGGGATCTGGGATGGTCATCAATCCGCGCAAAACCATGCGAGGCAACTTGGCCACTTCGGTTGCCAACGCCAGCACGTCGTCGGGGGCGAGGCCTGATTTGGTTGCGCCGCCGTCGATGTTGACTTGCAAGCACACGTTCAAGGGCGCTAAGTGTGCGGGGCGCTGATCACTCAAACGCTGCGCAATTTTGAGACGATCGACCGTGTGCGCCCAATCAAAATACTCGGCCACAAGTTTGGTTTTGTTGCTCTGCATGGGGCCAATGCAGTGCCACACCAACGCAGGCTGGCTGTTTTTCAAAGCAATGATTTTGTCCACGCCTTCTTGGATATAGTTCTCACCAAAGTCGCGTTGACCACAAGCTGCCACTTGGCGCACATCGTCAGCACTGAAGGTTTTGGACACGGCCAGCAATTGCACACTGCCAGCAAGACGGCGACTGGTGGTGCAGGCCACATCGAGACGAGTTTGCACCGCCTGCAACTTGTCGCGCAGGGTGTTGTGTGAAGCGTGGCCGAGGGTGCTCATGTGGGGTTACTTTAACAAGGCGCCAACAGGTTACTTGGGTGACACATTTGAGCCCGTTTGTGCCCCTATGATTCAACGCAGTTCAACCCAACACGGAAATAACCATGTCCAGCATCAACGCCAAAACTTACGAATCTGCCACTTCTGCCCACGTTGCCTTCATTGGCATGGGCGTCATGGGCTACCCCATGGCCGGCCACTTGGCCAGCGCAGGCCCTGTCTCTTATACACATCTGACGCTGCCGA
>JAVLFR010000187.1:0-8568 GCA_046052785.1 Limnohabitans sp.
CGGCAAGCTGTGTAGCGTCCGGTTGAGCGAATGGTTAGGCATCGCCGGGCTCAGTTGCGTGCATTGAAAGTCTTGAGTAGGTATGCGTCATTTAGCACCGCTTGAGTAAGCCCCGACGACTTGCAAACCTCCTTCAAGAAATCGATGAGCGCGCCATCTGCGTTTGGCTTGCCGTGGGTTTGAAGCGTCTCGTACAGACGACCCATCTTTGATAGGACTTCCTCGGAATCTGCGAAGACGGCAATGACTTCATTCATTGCGCATGAGAAGGCATCACCTGTGATGCTGTAGCGATTTCCCAGAAGGCGCCTCGCGAGATCAAGTTTTAGCTTGTGTCGCTCCAGTTTGTAGAAGTACCACATCGAAAAGGCGGTGCCGATCAGGCCTGAAAGCAAGGACGCAATGAGCGTAATGACGATGGCTAGTGTTGACAACGGTGACTCCATTATTTGAGCGCGATTAGTTTTTATCTTCTTCGGCGGTAGCAGGAGGGAAACGCGCGATTGCGATGCCTAACGTAATTTATCTCGCAAAACCTGCGGGATAAAACCAGAGCCGTCGGATAAATCCTGCAGCCCCATACTCTGCAATTCGCTTGTCGACTAGGTCTCACAGACACAACAGAATGAGTGTCCAGTTATAAATTTTCAAAGAAACCCGTCAATTTTTTTGCTTGGCTATCTAGTCAAGCCGCGCATGCATTCACGGAAATATAATACAAAAAGATACTCTTTAACCCCGCCACGTCCCCGCGCAACTTAGCAGAACAGCAGCCTCACCCGCAATCATCATTGAAATTTAAAAGTCTTTCGTTAAAATTTCAATGATGATTCAACGCCAAACCCTCTCCCAACTGCAAGACAGGCTCCAGCAATCGCCCGCTGTGGTGTTGCTTGGGCCGCGCCAAGTGGGCAAAACCACGCTCGCGCTAGAGGCGGCGCGCACGTGGCCGCAAGCCTCGGTTTACCTCGACCTTGAACGCCCCGCCGACCGGCTGAAGCTGGACGATGCCGACGGCTTTTTGCGCATGCAGGGCGATAAGCTGGTCATCATCGACGAGATTCACCGCTTGCCCGGTTTGTTTGAGGTGCTGCGCGGCATCATTGACGAGCGGCGGCGAGCCGGGCAACGCGCGGGGCAGTTTTTGCTGCTGGGCTCGGCCTCGCTGGACTTGATGCAACAAAGCAGCGAAACGTTGGCAGGGCGGGTGTCTTACCTAGAGATCACGCCCGTGAACGCGCAAGAGCTGCAAGGGCAAAGCATGAGCACAGATGCGCTGTGGCTGCGCGGTGGCTTTCCAGACAGTTTGTTAGCCGCCAACGATGCGGCCAGCCTAGGCTGGCGCGAAGACTTTGTGCGCAGCTACTTGCAACGCGATGTACCCATGTTTGCGCCACGCCTGCCTGCTGAAACAGTGGGCCGACTGTGGACCATGCTGGCCCATCAACAAGGCGCGTTGTTGCAGCAAACCCGTTTGGCCAGTAGCTTGGGGCTGACCAGCCCAGCTATGGGTCGGTACATTGACTTGTTGGTAGACCTGCAATTGGTGCGGCGGCTGCGCCCTTGGAGTGGCAACGTGGGCAAGCGCTTGGTCAAAGCGCCCAAGGTGTTTGTGCGTGATAGCGGTTTGGTGCATGCGCTGCTGGGTTTGCGCACACTCGACGACCTCGCCGGGCACCCCGTGTGCGGCCCAAGCTATGAGGGCTTTTGCATTGAAAACCTAATTGCCGCCGCAGGCCCGCAATGCACGCCTTACGCCTACCGCACGCACACGGGCGCAGAGATTGACCTGTTGTTTGAAAGAGCAGGTCAGCCATGGATGGCGATTGAAATCAAACGCAGTTCAGCGCCCGCATTGAGCAAAGGCTTTGGCGTGGCATGCGATGACTTGAGCGTGTCGCAACGCTATGTGGTGTACCCAGGCACCGAGCGTTTTGGCATGCGCCATGCAGCTACCGCGATTGGCTTGACCGATCTGATGGGCATACTCAGCGCCAGTTAATTGGTTGCCATGTCCACCGAAACTACACAAGCTTAATGCTGATGCCCATGCGCGCCATGCACATGGCGGTGGGCGATTTCTTCTGCCGTGGCAGCGCGCACGTCGGTCACGGTGCAGCTGAAGCGCAGTGCTTGGCCCGCTAATGCGTGGTTGCCGTCGAGGTGCACTTCGGGGCCTTTGATTTTCATCACGTTAAACACGCGCGGCTGACCATCGTCGCCTGCGCCCTGCAACTGTCCGCCTACTTTCACACCGGGTGGGAACTCAGCCTTGGGAATGACGCGCACCAAGGATTCGTCGCGCTCGCCAAACGCGTCTTCGGCGCTCAAATCCAGTTTGACGGCAAAACCCAAGGCTTGGCCATGGAGTGCGGCTTCGACCTTGGGGAAAATGTTGTCGTAGCCGCCGTGCAAATACGACAAATGCCCCGAGTCCAAAGGCTTGCCTGCGGGGGTGGTGACTTGGTAGGTGAGGGTGACGGCCGTGTCTTGGGTGATCTGCATGGCTAGGCTTTAAATGAAAAACGTCATTGTCCACGACCTCGGCGGCGGCGCGTCATCAAGCCTTACCATTCACCCCCATGAAACCTGTCATCCGTGCCTTCTTTAAAACCCTGCGCCTGGTGCTGGGGCCCGTCATGTTGCTCAAAGAGCGCGTCACCCAGCCAAAGGGCGTGCAGCGCGACCCTGCGGCCCAAGCTGCGGTGGATCTGCAATGCCAAAGCATGGCGCTGTACCAGTTCAAGACCTGCCCGTTTTGCATCAAGGTGCGCCAAGAAATGCGCCGCTTGTCGCTGCCGATTGAAAAGCGCGATGCGCAACACAACGTTGCCCACCGAGAAGAACTTCTTCAAAGCAGCGGCGCTACCAAAGTGCCCTGCTTGAAGATCACCGATGCCAACGGCCACACCCAGTGGCTGCAAGATTCGACCGCCATCGTGACCTACTTGCGCGCTCGCTTCCAGACTTAAGAGAAGCGCGTCATGTGCTGGTGGTCTCCTAAGCCCAAGCCGCAAAGTTTGTAATTCGCATCACAGCATTTATTTGTAGTCTGCGCACATGATGTGCGTCAGTTCGTTAAAAAGGGGTTGCTTTTGACGATTTGACAATTTATTTTATTGTGGCCACAATAAATGTATCCAGACATCAGTTTTGATCCCGCGAAGAGTCTGTGCAACGAAGTCGAGCGCGGCCTGCCCTTTTCGCTGGTTCTTGAATTGGAATGGGCTACAGCATGCATCAAAGAGGATTTGCGGAAGGATTACGGCGAACGGCGATTTCAGATGCTAGGACACATTCATGGACGACTGCATGCCATGGTGTTCACGCCAAGAGAGGTCAAACACTATGAGCAAACGCAAAATTCAACCCCACACACCCGACACTGAAAACCCCGCATGGTCGGCCAAGGATTTTGCGCAGGCGCGTCCAGCGCATGAGGTGCTGCCTGAGGTTTTCAGTCAAGCACGCAGCGATGCTTTACTCACCCCTCGCGGCCGCCCCAAAGCCGAAGTAACAAAAGTGCGCGTGGGGATACGTCTGTCGTCTGAGGTGATTAACCATTTCAAAGCCAGCGGCGACGGCTGGCAAACGCGCATCGACGCTGCGCTGCGCCAATACATTGCAGAGCACCCCAGCAGCCGCTGATGTGCAACTGAACCTTTAGATTTTTAAACCGCTTTCGCCGCCTGCAAAGTCTCACGCGTTTGCAACGCCACACGACGCGCGGCCTCTGCAAAGTCATCCCCCTTTGACGCATACAAGATCGCGCGCGATGAGCTCACGATGATGGGCCCCGTGGTGTGGCCATCGGCCACACGCAAGCCAGCTTTGACGGTAGCCACGGCATCGCCACCTTGGGCGCCCACACCAGGAATAAGCAACGGCACAGTGGGTGCGAGTTCACGCACACGCTCAATTTCGGCGGGGTAAGTCGCCCCCACCACCAAGCCCAATTGGCCATTCAAATTCCATGGACCTTGAGCGAGTTTGGCGATGTGTTCGTACATCAAAGGCTGGCCTTCGACGGATGCGAGGCGTTGGTTTTGCAAGTCGTCACCGCCAGGGTTGGAGGTGCGGCATAACAAAAACGCGCCTTTGCCGTGGTACTTCAAATACGGAGCCACCGAGTCCCAGCCCATGAAGGGCGAGAGGGTCACCGCGTCTGCACCGTAACGCTCAAACGCTTCGATGGCGTATTGTTCAGCAGTGCTGCCAATGTCACCGCGCTTGGCATCCAAAATGATCGGCACATGGGGCGCGACGCGGCGGATGTGTTCCATCAAACGCTCCAACTGGCCTTCAGCGCGGTGCGCAGCAAAGTAAGCGATTTGGGGTTTGAAGGCCATGGCCAAATCAGCCGTGGCATCGACGATGGCCGCGCAGAAGTCGTAAATTTTGTTCGAGTCGCCTTTGATGCGGTCAGGAAACTGAGTCGGTTCTGGGTCAATGCCCACGCAGAGCATGGAGTTGTTTTGGCGCTCTGCGGCGCTGAGCATGTCAAGGAATGTCATTCAGCCATTTTAGAAGGCTTACCATGCAGCTCATGTCAGCCCTGCCCAGCCTCACCCGCCGTCAACTGTGGACGCTCATCACACTCACCTTGGTATGGGGCTTCAATTGGCCCATCATTAAATTTGGCGTGACGGGTTTTCCCCCGCTCACGTTTCGCAGCTTGTCGATGTTGGTGGGCTTGCCCGTGCTGGGCTTCGTGCTGGTGCTGATGAAAGTTTCGTTTCACATTCCACGCAGCCACTGGCGTGAGCTGTTCACGCTGGCTTTTTTCAATATGCTGGTGTGGCATGTGCTGGTGATCTTGGCGCTGCCCATGTTGTCTAGCGGACGCGCGGCCATCTTGGGCTACACCATGCCCATCTTCTCAGCCATTTGGGGCGTGATTTGGTTCAACGCGCCGCTGCGAGCGCGTCAATGGCTAGGCGTCGCAGCGGCAGGGGTGGGCGTGTTGCTGCTATTGTGGAACGAGCTCAGTCACCTGTCGGGCCAGCCAGTGGGCGTGTTGATGGTGTTGGTGGCCGCATCCACGTGGGCCTATGGCACACAACGCCTGCGCCACACCACGATGCACGTGCCCACACTGACGATCGCGTTTTGGATGACGAGCATGACCACGGTGTTGCTGACTGTGTTGGCTTGTGTGTTCGAGCAAGACCGCTGGTTCATGCCTGATGAAAACACGCAATGGTCCATTCTTTACAACGCGCTGGGGGTGTTTGTCTTTGCACAAGCGGCTTGGTTGAACTTGGCTCGGGTTTTGCCACCCGTGGCCTCAACCTTGAGCGTGATGTTTATTCCCGTGCTGGGTGTTTTCAGCGGCGCGTGGTGGCTGGGTGAGGTGCTGCACTGGCAAGACTGGACGGCGGTGGTGCTGATGGTGGCGGCCATTGCCTCGGTGCTGTGGCCTGCAAAAGCTACGCAGACCCCTTGAGGTGCGCCATCGCCAAACAAAGGTCCGCCCACACCTTGGCCTTTTCAGGCAAGTTGCGCAGCACATAAGCGGGGTGGTACGTCACCACCACTGGCACGTCTTGGAACTGGTACACACGCCCACGCAACTTGCCATAAGGCGTGCCTTCTAGCTCAGGCACGCTATCGCGCAACAAGGCTTGCACCGCAAAGCGGCCCATGGCCACAATCATTTTGGGCTTGAGCAAGGCCACTTGGCGCTCTAGGTAGGGCAGACACTGCGCCACCTCTTCGGGCTTGGGGTTGCGGTTACCAGGCGGGCGGCACTTGAGCACGTTGGCGATGTACACGCCGCCGCCCTCGGCCGTGCGCGCGCCTGTGCGTGAGAGTTTCATGGCGCCGAGCATGTTGTCAAGCAGTTGGCCGACTTGGCCGACAAAGGGTTCGCCTTGAAGGTCTTCCTCCTCGCCCGGTGTTTCGCCCACGATCAGCCAATCCACTTGGGGCGCTTGACCTGCAACGGCAGGTGCGCCCAC
This sequence comes from Limnohabitans sp., assembly GCA_046052785.1. Classification (GTDB taxonomy): domain Bacteria; phylum Pseudomonadota; class Gammaproteobacteria; order Burkholderiales; family Burkholderiaceae_C; genus Limnohabitans. The sequence goes on from JAVLFR010000187.1 coordinate 5,961, forward strand.
ACCAAACACGGTGTGTTGTCGCGAACTGCACAAGGAACAAGCTTGGCAGCCCGACACGGTGGTGTGCAAGGTTGACCAGTCCATTTGGTCAGTGCCATCAGGGCGCTGAATGAGGATGGGGGCTGGTTTGATCGCATCAGCAATCGCCTGTGTGGCCAGCTCGCCCGCTGCAACAAAGCCGTGGGGTTGTTCTATTTCCACCACTGGCGCATCCACGACTGGCGCCTCCGACAAGGGCGACCACACACGCACGCCCATCTCGGCCAGCATGGCGCGTTGGCGTTGGTCGAGGTGCAAGGTGTCGGTCATGGTGCGATAGCTTACAGCTTGAGAGACATGACCACGGCATGCTCACGATGGCCGCGACTGGCGGGGTAATAGTGTTTGCGCTCGCCCACACGGCGGTAGCCAAAGCGCTGGTACACCTGCATGGCGCGGGTGTTACTCACACGCACTTCTAGCCACAGCCATTGCGCTTGACGGCTGCGCGCCCACACCGACAAGGCATCGAGCATGAGCACACCGTAGCCTTGCCCCTGAAACGCTGGCGCAACGGTGATGTTGAGCAAGTGCACCTCGTCCACACCTTGCATGGCCACCAAGTATCCAATCAAGCTGTCGCCGCCCATCAGCGCCAGCATTTGATAGCCTGACTTGAGCGAGTCGGCAAAGTTGCCCCGTGTCCAGGGATGCGCATAAGCGGTTTTTTCGACACGCAGCACGTCGTCAAGCTGGGCTTCTGTCAGCGGCTCGAGTCGGACTTCGGGTTTCAACACAGCGTTCATGGAACGGCTTGCAGGGCTTTGAGGTGCATGCGCTCGTCGGTGGTTTGCGCCACTTTGTCGCGGATGTAGAGGGGCAGCGCCTCTTCGGGCGGGACGGCTGCACCCGCGGCCCACGCAGCAGGCGCCAAGCGCAGCAGTGCGGCGGCGCTAGGCAACGCCATGAGTTGCAGGGCCGTCAGCGCAACGGGCCAGCAGCCAGCGTACACAGGCCACGCATTGCCTGCGGCCACAAAGCTGTTTTGCGCCCAATCGGCAGGCCAGGGCAACGCCTCGGGGCTGTGCAGCTCAGGCTCTTGCACGCACCGCCATTGACCTTGCAAGCGGTTGGCATCATCCGCGGACTGCGCGAGGCTTGGCGTGAACTCATAAGCCGCCGCATACACCTGCGCCATGCGTGCATCCATCACGGCTAGCACGCGGGTCATGGGTGTCAGGCTAGACACACGGGCTTCTTCAGCCACCGCCAACAAAGTGTCAATCGGCAGCACGGGCACATCGGCGCCAAAGGCCAGGCCTTGGGCCACCGAGCAAGCCGTCCGCAAGCCTGTGAACGCGCCTGGTCCGCGGCCAAACACCACGGCTTGCAAATCGGTCAATTTCAAATCCGCTTGCTTCAACAACGCCAAGGTCTGAGGAATCATGTGCGTGGAGGTCAGCGCACCGCCTGCGCTGGTGTGCGTCCATGTCTGGGTGCCGCGTGCAACCGCGAGCGATAGGGTGTCGGTGCTGGTCTCTAAAGCCAGCCAATGGTTGGAATGCATGGGGTGATTATCCCAGCCGTGATAATTTACCCATGACTGCTTTGCACATGCCCACATTGCACGGGCCCACATCACGCGTCCCCCCAGCACGAGGGGGGTTGTTTCGCAGGTCTTTGACGCGGGCTTGCCACATGGCCGTGCTGTGCGTCTTGACTTGGCAGGCACACGCAGCCCCCAGCTCAAAAGCGGTGCGCACCGACCCGCCCAAGCACACCGAAGGCGACATCGGCCAACTGCCCGCCGAAGTGCAAGCCGCGCTGCAACGCGCCAAAGTGCCTGCTGAGAACTTTCACGTCATGGTGGTCGACACACACACGGGCAGCACACCGCGCCTGAGCCACCAAGCCCAAGTGCGCGTCAACCCTGCGTCACTGATGAAGTTGGCCACCACCACGGCTGCGCTCGACACGCTCGGCCCTGCCTTTGTGTGGCGCACACCCGTGTATGTGGACGGCCCTGTGCGCGACGGTGTGCTGCAAGGCAACGTCTACATCAAGGGCAGCGGCGACCCACGCTTGGTGGTCGAACGTTTGTGGTTGCTGTTGCGCCGCATTCAAGGCTTGGGCATTCAAAAAATTCAAGGCGACATCGTGCTCGACCGCAGCGCGTTTGACGTGCCCACCCGTGACGCCGCCACCTTTGACGGCGAACCCCTGCGCCCCTACAACGCGGCGCCCGATGCGCTCTTGATCAACTTCAAATCCTTGCTCATCCAGTTTGTGCCCGACCGCGCGGCCAACGTGGCGCGTGTGCAAATTGAGCCGCCCTTGGCAGGTGTGCAATACCCCGCCGCCGTGCCCCTGAGCCAGGGTGACTGCAGCGACTACCGCACAGCGCTGCGCGCCGACTGGAGCGACCCCACCCGCATTCGCTTTGCTGGTAACTTTCCCGCCGTCTGTGGCGAAAGAATGTGGCCCATTGCCTATGCCGCACCTGCGCAATTTGCGCCGCGCGCCATCGCGGGCATGTGGCTGCAACTCGGCGGCCAGCTCAGCGGCCAAGTGCGCGACGGCGTGGCGCCTGCCAACTTGGCGCCCAGCTTCCTATTGGAATCGGCCACTT
>JAVLFR010000188.1:0-16955 GCA_046052785.1 Limnohabitans sp.
CTTATGCGATCGTCGGCAGCGTCAGATGTGTATAAGAGACAGTGTCATGCGTTATGCCTCAGAGCCGTCATAAGCTTGCGGTTTTTCAAGTGCCGAAAAACCAAGTTTCCAGTTTCTCAAAGTGATTTGTCCAGCGCGGATCACCATCATTGCAAAGCCGAACAAGGTCAACCAGTAGATGATGTTTTTTGGCCAATTGAGGGTAGTCATCCTTTCATCACCGACCAGCTCGATGTATGTGAATACGAGATAAGTCAGGTAGACCAGGAACACGACTCTGATGAAGTCCACCAGCGTTGCAAAAAAGCGAGAGGCTGAAGATGGAAGATATCGATAGAGCAAATCGACCTGAATATGGCGGTCCTTTCGGACACAGGTGGAAGCGCCAATAAAGACGAGGGCAATCAGGCAGTTGGTAGCCAGCTCTTCAGTCCAAGCCAAAGAGTCGTTGAGCGCGTATCGGGTAAAGAACTGGAGGAAGACAAGTACCACCATGATCCAAAATACGCCCAAAGTCATCCAGTCGTCAAAACGGTAGTCGGACAAGTCCGTATTCAGTTGGTCTGCCTCGTCAAAGCTGTGTGCCAACGCTTTGACGCTGGCTTGGGCTTGAGGTGTTGTTTTATCCATGCGGGAAACCTTCAAGAATGAATTCAAACGCAAGTCAGAGACGGACCACCCGATCCCTGACGAGTCACCACTTAGCGTGGCGAGGTTACTTGATGTTCTGAATGCGATCCCAGTCAGCCTTGCTATAGCCGAAGTCTTCAAATTTGACGCTCCTTAGCACGGATTCTCGGAAATCATTGCGATCTGCCTCCGTCACCGAGATGCCTTTTTTCTTAAAGATGTCTACCATTTGTTTTTCGCGTGTCACCAGGTCTGCTGATGCTTTTTCAGATGCCTCTTGAGCGATGTCAGTCAAGATCTTTTTCTCGGCGTCGGTCAGCTGCTTCCAAAGCTTGCCTGACACCACGATGTTCAAGTGTTCGACGATATGCCCAGTCAGGATGATGTTCTTTTGTACTTCATAGAACTTCTTTGCTTCTATGGTGGTTAAAGGATTTTCTTGAGCCTCAACGGTCCCGTTTTGTAATGCCAGATAAACCTCTGCAAAGGGGATAGGCGTTGCATTGGCACCGCAGGCACGAGGCATAGCCAAGTAGACCGGGGTATCAGGCACGCGCATTTTTAGGCCCTTCAGGTCAGCGCACTTGGTAATCGGTTTGTTAGCCGTGGTTTGGCGCGTGCCGTAGTACATCGAACTCAGAATCTGGTGACCGGTTTTTTCTGCATAGCCTTTGTTCAGGTCCTTGTAGACATCGCTTTTGAAAAATTTAAGCAAATGATCTACGTCCCTGAAGGTGTAGGGATAGTAGGTCACACCGATGGGCGCGTAACTCTTCGTGGCAAAACCGGCGCCAGTGACAATGATGTCAACAGTACCAAGCGTCAGGCCTTGGTTTAAGTCGTTTTCCTTGCCTAATTGGGAAGCTGGATAGACATCAGCCGAGTATTTACCGTTGGTACGTTTGCTCAGCTCATTGGCTGCCCACACTGACCATATATGGAACGGCTCTGACGTTTCCATGATGTGAGCCCATTTCAGCTTCGTTTGCGCAAATGCACCACTTGCGCAACTCGCAACAACAGATGCGAGCAATAGTTTTTTCCATAATTTCATTTTTGTCTCCTAGTGATTGATTTAACGAACGGATAAGCGGGTATTGATTTCTTCAAACTTTCACTGGCATCACTCGCTCTGCCTTCTGATTGGGGCAGCGATATCGTGGTTAAGAGCCTGTGGGATCGAAGGTGATGTTCTGCGTTTTAACGATGTTTTTCATTCGCTCGAGCGCAGCTTTGATCTCCGCGCCAAACTCGGCCGATGTGTTTCCAGCCGGCTCCGAGCCGCTCTGAACGATACGTTCTTTCACCTCGGAAAATGCCAACACCTTCAGGGTTGCCGCATTCAGTTTTTTAACAATGTCATCCGGTGTTTTGGCTGGTGCAACCAAGCCATACCAGACCGCGTCGTTGATTGGCTTGAGCCCAAGCTCTGCATAGGTCGGCACGTTGGGTAATGATTCGAGTCGTTTGTCCCATGCCACCGCAATGGGGCGTAAACGATTGCTTTGAATTTGCGCAAGAGAGCCTGGCAAACTATCGAAAAACAGCTCAACATGACCGCTCATCACATCGGTCAATGCGGGGCCTGACCCGCGGTAAGGAATGTGTAGCAGTTCTGTGCCCGTCAACGCTGTGAACAGCGCGCCAGTCAGGTGATGGACGCCGCACGTGCCGCCGCTGGCATAGCGGACCTTGCCCGGATTCTTCTTGAGATAAGCGTGAAGTTCTTGGTAGTTTTTTGCAGCAACGCCAGGAAACATCGTCAACACGTTAGGTGTGCGGGCGAGGTTGCTGATGGGCGTGAAGTCTTGTACTGCGTCGTAACCCCCTTTTGGATTGCAAGCAGGATTGGCTGCGTGTGTGCCGACAGTTGCGATGCCAAGTGTGTAGCCGTCGGGGGCTGCCTTAGCGATCGCCGTTGTGCCTACGCTGCCGCCACCACCACTTCGGTTTTCCACTACCACCGGCTGACCCAATTCCCTACTCAGCGCCTCTGCCACGATGCGGCCAACAATGTCAGTTGCCCCGCCCGGTGGGAAGGGAATGATCATCTTGATGACTTTATTTGGGTAGCTTTGTGCCTGAACTGATATGGCAAGGGTCAGGCCAGTGATCAACGCGAGCAGAGTTTTATACAGGGGCATTTTTATCCTTCACATTTAAAAATCACGCTTGTTTTTTATTCTGCGTGTATGTGTCTTCAACATTAGTATATGTGTCGACACTTTAATGTCAATATATAAATTAAATTAAATATATGTATACACATTGGGGTTTTCACCAGTTTTTTATCTGTTTTGCGTTTTTCTTGGGATTCGAGCGCTTAAGCGCTCAGCCAAGCACCGCCGCGGATCAGATCCGGTTTGTGTTCGCCAGCCAAATAAGAAGCGGGCAAAGCAGAGCAAATGCGGTGGTCGACACTAAAACAGCCCCAGCCGCTATATCGCCGTAAGTGCTGAAACGTTGGACATAGATGCAGTTGACGATCGCGACCGGCATGGCAAATTGCAACGTCATCACACTGGCGACGAGCGGCGGTAGATCGATCAGGTGAATGACCAGTGCGCCGGCTAGCAGACCGATCAGCAGGCGCAATGCACCAAGCACAGCGCCCTTGCGAATGCCTGTGCGTGTGACGGTGGCGAGCGCGTATCCTAGGTTCAACAACATCAGCGGCACCGCAAGCGAGCCTACCAACCGTGCGCTTTCGAGCAAAGGGGCTGGGGGCGCAAGGTCAGCCGTCCGCAAAACGACGACCAGCAGACAGGCCAATAAGATGCCTTTGGGCAAAGGTTGAGAGCGGTTACCACCTAGGCTCATCACCCAAACGCCTAATGTGTGCTGGACCATTGAGTTCACCGCAAAGAACACGACCGCGACTGCCAGGCCCGTGTCTCCGAAAGCCAGTTGTGCAATGGGAAGTCCGAGGTTGCCGGTATTGGGAAAGGTCAGCGCGGGCCCGAGAGTCCGGGCCGGCATGCTGATGCAGCGCAGGGCTATGGCACTGAACACCGCGGCGATCGCAAGCCCCAGCAATGTGCTAGAGCCGACTTCAAGCAACTGTAGGTTGTCAAGCTGCGTCGTCATGAGTGTGTGAAATACCAGCGCGGGTGTGCAGACGACAGTCGCCAACATGGCGATGAAATCAGCTGGGTAGGTCGGCTTTCTTAAGCCAAAAACCGCGCCGATGCTGGTACAACAAACAACAGGCAACAAAAGAGTCGCAATCTGGGCATAGATGCCCAACCATGAAACTAACGTCATGCGGGATAGTGCGTCTGCATCAGCAGCATGTCTGCAGCACGCTCGGCAATCATCAACACGGTGGCATTGGTGTTTGTCGACGTAATAAATGGCATGACTGAACCGTCGATCACCCGCAACTGCTTAACGCCATGCACGCGCAAGTTGGCGTCGACGACAGCGCCAGATGAAGGGTCGGTGCCCATCTGGCAGGTGCCAACACCATGATAAACGGTCGATCCGTTGTCGCGGGCGTACTGCAGCAGTGCCTCATCTGAGTCCGCATCTGGGCCAGGTAGGGTTTCGCCAACAACGAAGGGCGTGAGGGATGGCTGCTTGGCCAATTCGCGACCGATACGCAACCCGGCAACCACCGTCTGTCTATCCAAAGGGGTGTTCAAATAATGTGGTGCGATGGTCGGCGCCTGGGCACTGTCGTTCGAAGTGATGTGCACATACCCACGGCTTTCTGGGCGCATCTGCCACACGCCGAACGACAGTCCCGGCTTGTCTTCGAGTTCTCCAATGCGGCCTTCCTTGAAGCTGCCTGGGGCGATCACGAACTGCACGTCTGAGCGATCAGCAAGACCGGTCGAGGCGAACGCGCCAATCACAGCTGCGCTGTAGGTCAATATCCCGTCGCCAGTTACCAGATATTTCGCCACTTCTTTGGCCAGTGCGGCACCATGCGAACGTTCGTTGGCGGTCTCGACACCCTGGATGCGAAAGCACAACCGAGTCACGTAATGGTCTTGCAGGTTGTTGCCTACGCCGCCCAAGGGAACTTGCGTGCGGATACCCGCGTTGTCCAATACGTTCGTATCGCCGATGCCACTCAGTTCCAGCAGGCGTGGCGTGCCGATGACGCCGGCGCTGAGAATCACTTCCTTGCGTGCTTTCACGAAAACGGTCTGTCCGTTGTCACGCCGACACTCGACGCCAGTGGCTGTGCGCTGAGATCCTTCGCCCTCCATCCTGATTCGCTGCGCGGACAAGTCGGTGAGCACGCTCAGGTTATGGCTTGAGGTGATGGGCCACAAATAGCCCCGAGCCGCACTTGAGCGAGTCCGGCCCTGGCGTGTCTGCTGATAGAACCAAATAGATGGTCCGTGGGTAGTGGCATTGGGGTCATCGACCATCTCCAGCCCTAGTTCTTTCCCCGCCGCCATCACCTTCGTGCATACCTCCGGCGGCGAAGAGACCCGCGTCACCTGGATCGGACCACTGCTGCCCCGACGCGCGTCCTGACCATCTTGCCAGGTCTCGGAGCGGGCGTAGTAGGGCAGGCAATTGGCGAAATTCCAGCCTGCTGCGCCACTTGCTTCCCAAGCGTCTATATCGGCAGTGAAGGGTCGCACGTACAGCAGGCCGTTGATGGAACTCGAACCCCCCAAGCCTCTGCCGCGAGGGAACAAAATTTCGCGATCGCTTGCCTGTGCCTCGGGTGCCGTTTTGTAGCCCCAGGTGATGCTGGGATGGTTAAGTAAACGAAGGAAGCCGGCAGGAATGTGAATCAATGGATGGCGGTCACGCCCGCCCGCCTCAATCAGTACCACCGTGTTTTTGCCGTTAGCCGAAAGACGGTTGGCGAGCACACAGCCGGCAGTGCCAGCGCCGACGATCACGTAGTCGGCCATGATTTCTTTGTTGATGGAGTTCATCAGCTTATCTTGCAGGTTGAGTCAAGACGGCGTCATTGAGACGTGACCCTTTGACGATGCCCTCTCGCATCAGCTCATCAATCTCGCTGGCGGCAAAACCATATTCAAGCAGGACTTCTTCGCTGTGCTCGCCGAGCACTGGGGGTGGACGTCGCACTTGCACCGGTGTGCCATGCAGCGTCAGTGGATTGGCTATGTTGGTCATGGGGCCTGCGACGGGATGGTCGAACTGAAGAACCGCACCGGTGTGTTTGATCTGCGGGTCAGTCGTGAGGGCTGTGTGGTAGTCCTGAACGGCGGCGCATGGGACGTCGGCCTCTGACATGGTTTTGACCCAATAGGCTGCTGGCTGCTTCACGAAAGCGTCTTCTAGTATTGCGTCCAGCAGATGGCGATTGGCGGTGCGTTGGGTGTTGTTGATAAAGCGTTCGTCAACCATGAGATCCATACGATCTAGAACGCGGCACAGATTGGTCCAAAACTTTTCAGTGAAACAGGCGGCAAAGAAATATTTGCCGTCTGCACCTTCATAGTTGCGATAAGGAACCATCGTCGGATGTCCACTACCGAGCCTTGAGGGTGCTTTGCCACTGCGGATGGTCTCACCGTCGCGTGGAATAGTGCTGAACAAGGCGGCTGCCAACAAGGAGGTGTCCATCCGTTGACCAATCCCTGTGCGCTCGCGATGCAGCAGGGCGGTGGTGATGCCCAAAGCCATCATCGCTGCAGCACCGAAATCGGGGAGTGGCGCACCCAAGCGAACAGGCAGGCCATCGGCCTCGCCGGTCATGTCCATCAAACCCGCTACGGCTTGCACGATCGGGTCGTTCGCTGGCCAAGCCGCTAACGGACCGCTTTGTCCAAAGGCAGAGGCACTTGCGTAAATGATCTGTGGATTGATGGCCCTCACGGCCTCGTAACCTACGCCTAAGCGATCTACTGTGCCGGGGCGGAAGTTCTCAACAATGACATCAGCCTTTTTTGCCATGCGCAAAAAAACCGCCTTGCCTGCTGGTGACTTTAGATCGAGTCGCAGGCTGCGTTTATTTCTGTTTTGCGACATGAACTGCACGCTTTCGCCATTCACGAATTGATTCCCTAAGTCACGTGCGAGATCGCCGTGGGCTGGTTCTTCAACCTTGATGACGTCAGCGCCCAGATCGCCAAGCAGCATGGTACCCACCGGACCCGCCGTCATGACGCTCAAATCAAGGATGGTGTAGCCGCTCAACGGCATCGGTTTAGTTTGTTCGCTCATCGCGGTGTCTCCTAGCTTTTCGGACTTTCTCTGGTGTGAACAGCCCGTTTCTAAATTGATCAATCGGCTGCTGGGTACGCCATAGGCGTGAACAGGCTTTGGCCGTTTTTGGCTCGTGTTTGTACGAAGGCGTGACCATATTCAGCATCATTGCGCTGCAGGTAGTCGGTGCGCAGATGGCCGCTGCGGGTTTCTCGGCGTTGCAGGCAAGCTTCCAGAATGATCGTTGCCGTTGTGGCCATATTCTGGAGTGTTAGTACTTCAGCTAGGGTCGCCTGCGTGGCACCACCGCCTTGGTCGAATGACGTTTCGATGTCTCGCGCCACCTTCAGTGCGGCGTTCAATCCAGACTCATTTTTTTCGACCAGTGCATGTTGCTGCATTGCGGATTGCAAAGACTGCATGCTGCTTGCTAAGCCGAAATTAGCGTTGGGGGCCAATGCAAGTCGCAGCCTTTCGACGACTTCATCGCCCACGATGGATGTCGTTACTGCACTATCTCTCGCATGGCGGCCAGCCGCATCACCCGCCCGGTGCCCGAACACTTGCCCCTCAGCGAGTGAGTTGCCGCCTGGTCGATCCGGACCCCGAACTCCGCCTGCCAACTCGCCGATGACATGCACGCCTGGAATTGTGGACCGCGCATCAGCGTCAATCATGCGAACGCCGCCGTTGAGGCATTGGAAAGCGATGCCCACGTTCATCGCGTCCTTTTGCGGGTCAATGCCGTTGGCCTGCATCCAGCGCATGGTATTTGGAATGGTCGCTTGCAGCCTCTCAGGCGGGACATGGGCCAGCGAGAAGTTGATCGTGCCGCGATGATTGCCTCGGCCAGCTGCGATTTCCGAAGCGATCGCGATGTCGATGTAACGCGATACGTTGCTCACTGTGAACGGGAACACCTTTTCGTCCATCACTTCGGTCTGACTGACGCCCTCAGGGAGGTAGTCGGGTAAAAATTCGTGGCCCTGTGAATTCGTCATGCGTGGATGCAGTACGAAACATGATTTCGAAAAAAGTTGGACATAGGGATGAATCAGCGCTGGTCCAAACTGGTGAAACTCCATGTTGACTAGTTCAGCCCCCGCGCGAAAAAGCACGGCCTGACCGTCGCCGGTCATTTCAGCGGTCGACACCTGCTGCGAGAACAAACCATGTGCACCGCCGGTGCCCAACACCACCGATTTGGCATGAACTACCAGCCAAGTTTGGGCCGACGCATCAAAGGCCAGAACGCCGGCCGCATGCCCATGCGCATCGAGAAGCAGATCGATCAATCCTGCTGGTGCGCGCACCTTCACGCCTCGCTGGACTGCCTGAGCATTGAGTGCCTTGACAAAGGCCTTTCCGGTTTTTCCTGATACGCCCAGCGCCCTTGCATAGCTGCCAAAGTCGCTCTGTATCAGCTTGTAATCAGTGGCGTTACCCGTGGCAACTTTTTCAGCCTTTGCCCGATCGAAGGACACGCCATATGCAATCAGGTCGTCAATGCGCTTGGGCGCGTCTTCGGCGAGAACGCGCACCAAGTCGCGATCGATGAAGCCATTAGCAGCTGCCATGGTGTCCCGGTAATGGACATCGGGGCTGTCAGCCGTAGCACCAAAGCCTGAGGCACCCATGCTCATGATTTCGCTGGCGCCGTGCACCGTGCTTCCACCGATGCCCAAGGGGGCCTTGACTAGCATCAGCACGTCGACGCCAGTCAATCGCGCCGACAGCGCTGCGCGCGACGCCGCTCCCCCGCCACCGACGACAACGACGTCGGTGTAAAGCTCCTCAATGGTCAGCCCTAGGGCTTTCAGTTCTTCAACAATTTGTTGGCTCATGATTCGACTGCCTATGACTTGAGACTGCGCGCCACGATGTTGCGCAGGATCTGATTGGTGCCGCCAAAGATTTGGAATAGCTTTGATTCACGGTAATGGCGCTGCATCGGGTACTCCATGGCGTAGCCATTGGCCCCCATGATTTGTAGACCGTCAGTGGAGACCTTCACGTAAACGTCAGACGCGAAGTACTTAGCCTGCGACGACTCGGCATCGCATGGTTGGCCGTCAACCAGCAGCTTGGCCGCGCGATACGCCATCATTCGCGCCGCATCGACCTGAGTCTGCATGTCAACCAACATGTGGGATACAACTTGGAAATCGAACACCGGTTGGCCAAACTGTTTGCGGTCGAGCGCATACCAGCGTGCCAGGTCCACCGCTGCCTGCGCCGCGCCGACACACATGGCCGACAAGGCGACACGCTCTTTGGCGAGTACGGCGGTCAGCCGCTTCCAGCCCATGTGGAGTTCGCCGACGACTAGTCGTTTGGGCACCCTCACGCCAACATAGTTGACTTCACAGGTGCGGATGGCACTGCCACCGAGCAGGTCAATCGGGCGGATTTCCAGCCCCGGGGTATCGCTCGGCACTAGGAACAGACTGATGCCGTTGTGTTTCGTGGCTTCCTTATCTGTCCGCACGGCGGTGAGAATGTACTTGGCCTGCATCGCGCCGGTGATCCACATCTTTGTGCCGTCGATGATGAAGTCATCACCGTCAGCGACACCACGCGTGGTTAGGGATGCTGCGTCCGAGCCTGAACCGTTTTCGCTCAGCGCGAACGCTAACCAGCCTTGTCCATTGGCCAACGACGGCAAAACCTCGGCCTTGATTTCTTCGCTCGCAAAACGCGCTACTGCGCCGCCCACCATATTGATGTTGGCATTCCAAAAGCGACTCAGCGCGATGCTGTGATAAGCCGCCACCTCTAGGAACGCGGTCATGTCCATGTAATCACCGATTCCCCCATAGGTTTCGGGTAGGGTGAGTGCGAACCACCCCTGCTCGACGCCAACCTCGATCAGCTCCTTCGGAAAGCGCTTTTCTTCATCGCACGCGCTGATGTACTCTGGGCTGGCATGCTTGGATAGCACGCGGTTGATGCTGCGTCGGAACTCGAACTGCTCTTCGTTCAGATAAGGGCGCAAGTCGGCACGCTCAAGCATGGCTAATGTGTATTCGGGATTCATAGCGTTGGTCTGTATGGGTTGATCAGAGGGTGTGTTTCATGCCGCGGTGTGCAGCCTCTGGTTTAGATTCACATTGCGCAGCACGGATGAGCGGCTTCGGGCGCCAGTCATCAGGAATGCAAGATCTGAGCCGCTTAGGATCAGCCGTGCGCCCTTGTGGATGTACTCGGCCATCAGCGCCTCGTCGTAAACACCACCCACGCCGGCGACTTTGCCGTGTCTAACGCAGGCGGCGAATACGGTGTCTAGCGTTGCCTTAAGGCTTGCGTGACCCAACTGCCCTGGCACGCCAAGTTCGGCCGCCATGTCTGTGCAGCCAACCAGCAAAACATCAATCCCAGGCACGGCTGCAATAGCATCGACGTTGTCCCGTCCTTCGATTGTTTCGATCATCGCCACCACCAACGTTTCAGCGTTGATCAATGACACTGTTTCGGGCACCGGCAGCGGCATGAAACGTGTTTGCGGAAGGTTGCCAGGGATCGAGCGGCGACCAAGCGGTGTGAAGCGGCAAAAGTCGACGACCGCGCGCGCTTGTTCAACTGTGCTGACGTGCGGGATCACAATGCCTTGAGCGCCTGTGTCAAGCAGTCGGGTGCTATGGAAAGCCTCATGCGCTGGCACCCGAATCATTGGCGTGATGCCAACAGCGAGCGCAGCCTGACAGATCTGTGCAGCGGTATCCACACTCATTGAATTGTGTTCCATGTCAATGAAAAGCCAGTCGAAGTCGCAGCTTTTAGCGATCTGTGCAATATCAACTGTACGGGCCTGGCGCAGACCCATACCCAGTGCAAGCTCGTCGTTCAGAATGCGTTGCTTTGCTCGATTGGTGATGACTTTCATGTGTAACTCCTTCAATTTTCTTATAGATGGTTGCGCAATCAGTTTGCATCTGTCGGCATGGCGACGTTGACGAATTTGGTGTCGAGGTAGTCTCGAATTGCATGCGGTCCACCTTCACGTCCAAATCCGCTATCTTTTGAGCCACCGAATGGTGTTTCTGCCGTGGCTGCAACGAAGGTGTTGACACCGATAACGCCAGCTTGCAGGCGATCTACTGTTGCGTGCGTTTTGGTCAACGAACGCGTGAACACGTAGGCGGCCAGCGCAAAAGGTAGGCGGTTAGCTTCGGTTATCACCTCGTCCATCGTTGAGAAAGTGGTCAAGGTTCCAATTGGGCCAAATGGTTCGTCATTGAGCACCGAGTCGTCGGTTTGCAATTGTGTGAGCCATGTCGGCTCAAAAAAGTAGCCGCGCTCCATGCCCCTTGGTCGCATCCCGCCCGACAGAACCCGGGCACCCCCGGATACAGCTTTGTCAACCATTTGCTCGACTGCGTCCCGACGGCGTTTGGTGGCCAATGGGCCAAGATCGGTTGCATTGTCGAGTGGGGATCCGACGCGAAGCTCGCGCGTCGCAGCCATCAACTTCTCTTCGACCTCCTTGGCAATTGACTCGTGGACATAAAAGCGCGTGGGAGAAGCACATACCTGACCTGCGTTGCGGAACTTACCGGGAGCAGCCATGGCAGCGAAGGCGTCAATATCGGCATCGGCATGCACAATCACTGGCGCATGGCCGCCCAACTCCATGCTCACTCGCTTCAGGGTGACGGCTGACTGTTCAACTATCAGACGGCCAATCGGCACGGATCCGGTAAAGCTGACCTTGGCGACAAGTGGGTCGTTCATGATCGTTGCTGTGATTTCTGCCGGACGACCGATCACCAGATTGATGGCTCCCTGAGGAAAGCCCGCATCTTCGAAACACTTGATGAGCGCCATGGTTGCACCGGCCGCTTCGTTGGATGGACGAATCACCAAGGTGTTACCTGCGGCCAAGGCTGGTGCCATTTTGCGGGACAGGAGCAACAGCGGGAAATTCCAAGGCACAAATGCGGCGACGACTCCCAGTGGCTCCATGTGCACGAGATAACGGTCACCCTTGACGCGGCTCTCGTAGCTCATGCCAAAGATGCGGCGGGCTTCATCGGCGAACCAGTCGACTGACTCTGCCGACGACTTGGCTTCGCCCACAGCTTGCCGAATAGGTTTGCCGGTCTCCAACGCGACCAAGTAGCCCAGTTTTTCGGCACGCTCGTTGATCAAAGTAGCAGCACGTCTTAGCAGTGCAGAGCGGCTCCAAGCGCTCAATGCACGCATGGATTCGCGCGCCTTGCCAGCGGCTGCGATCGCTTCGGTGACTTGTGCAGCACCAGCCTGTTTGATGTCGCCCAATGTGATCTCGGTGGCAGGGTTAATCATGGCAGAGGCACTCTCGCTGCCAGGGCGCCAAATGCCATTTATGAATTGTCCGTGTGAGGTGTATAGGTCTTGGAGTTCCATTGGATCCTAGTGAAGCAGTGTCTTGAAACAATTCAAGTGTAGCTATTTTCTTAAATGTGTCAACACTTAATGCAATATTGCCTACATATGTAGATTAATTGTTTCCCGATGTCTTGTAAACTAAGATCCATAAAAACTTCACCACGCCCCATGAGCAAAGTTCCTTTGAGAGACGCAGATGTCATAGCCACGCGCTTAGATGAAATTCAGGAGAAGGTGCGCAGCATGATCGCCGACGGAACGCTGCAGCCTGGAGAGCGAGTCAACGAACAGGCGCTGGCAGCTCAATTAGGCGTAGGCCGCAATTCAGCGCGCGAAGCGCTTCGCTCATTGGAGCGAAGTGGGCTGGTGCGCATTGTTCCCAATCGTGGCGCAGAAGTGCGTAAGGTTTCCCTAGAGTCTGCACTCGATCTATACGATTTACGGGCCAGCATCGCCCGGACAGCCGGTAGGCTGGCCGCATCGCGACTGGAGAACCAAGAGGACGCGCAGTTGTTGACGCTGATGGATCATATGGAAGTGGCGTTGAAGGCTCGGGACGGCGGCACCTATCACCAGCTCAACAAGAAATTCCATGATCTGCTGATGGCAATCACCAAGAACCCACGCCTGATCGACCTAAATAACACGATTGAAGCGGAACTCAGCCTTTACTTGCGAAAGGGCGTCTACACCATGGCCCAAATGCAGCAATCACATAGCGAACACGGGCGGCTGGTGGAGGCACTGCGCAATGGTCTGGTTGCAGAGACAGCCGACTTATTTGAAAGTCACATCCTCACCGGCAAGCAACGGATGCTTGATACCGTGACGAGATCAGCGCCGGTTGCATGACAGTGTCATGCAGAACAAACATTCAGGTGCAGCCGCTGTCACAACAGTTGCTGGCGCGAATCTATTCTTCAGCGAAGGCTTCAGGGGCTGAGACGATGCCTGTTTCAGCGTCATAGCCCACGCGGCGAAGATGCAAGGCCAAAGCTGCATCCATGGTTTGGGCGTGTTGGGGAAACCAAACGCCTAGCTCTTGGGCCATCTGCCGCATCAGGGCTTTGTCACCTTTTTCGCGGCCACGGCGCAAGCCTTCGCGCATCACTTCAAGAATGACGTTGTGCTGCGTCGAGTGGCAGTGGGCGGATGAAAACTGGGTGTCCTTCATCCATTTGTCTTCGCCGCCAAAATGGTCTTCGGTGTGTTCAATCAATGCTGCAAAGCGTTCAACCAAGGTGTCGTCATCCGCCAGCTCGGTAGCCGCCAGTAAGTCCACAAACTCGCGGTGCGTGTCGTCCATGAAGTCGAGCTCAAGGGACAAAGCGTCAGACCAAGCCAAGGTGACTTCGCGCACGGGCAACGGGGCAGTGAGGGTGTTGGACATGGGGGGCTTTCTAAGAAGGCGGGAGCTCTTGGGATGAGCTTAAGTCTAAGCTGCCAATACAGCTTTGCGCTGGGTCAAACCCTGCGCAGCCAATCGAAAAATCGCTGCAAGTAACTGGGCTCGGCGATGAAAATGGCGAGTGTCACCAGGGCATTGGCCACGCCAGTCCACCCAAAGATGTCGGGGATAGACAGGCCCGCGCTCAGCATGGCACCTGCCATGAGCGAGCTGGCAATCATGAAGATCGCGTTGATGATGTTGTTGGCCGCAATGATGCGGGCCACTTCATGGGCTTTGCATTCGATTTGAATGAGCGCGTACATCGGTACGCTGTAAATGCCCGTGAACAAACTCAGCAGCAGCAAGTCTGCCATGATGCGCCAATGTGCGCTCTGAGCCAAGAAGGCGCTCACGCCCATGAGTTCAGACACGGGCAAATGGCTCGCGGCCACATACAAGTCCAAGGCAAACACCGTCATGCCAATCGCACCCAAGGGGCTGAGTCCCATTTCCACACGCCCGCGGCTTAAGCTTTCACACAACAGCGAGCCTGCGCCAATCCCCACCGAGAACAGCACCAGCAGCAAAGAGGCCACTTGCGCGTCGCCGTGCAACACCTCTTTGGCAAAACTGGGGAACTGGCTTAAAAACACCGCACCAAAAAACCACATCCAGCTGATGCCCAGCAGGGTTTGAAACACCTTGGCGTTGGCGCGTGCCAAACGCAGATTGCGCAGGGTTTCGGTGAAGGGGTTCCAGTTGATGGCTTCATTCGGCGAGGTCGCTGTCAGCGCCGGCATGCGCCCACTCATCCAGCGGCCCAACACCGCCACAGCCACACAAGCCACGGCCACCGTGGCGTGACCTATTTCAGGAATGGCCACCAACAAACCGCCTGCTACATTGCCCAGCAAGATGGCCACAAACGTGCCCATCTCGGTCATGCCATTGCCGCCAGTGAGTTCGTGCTCATCTAGCACACGCGGCAAGTACGAATATTTCGCTGGCCCAAACACGGTGGAGTGCAAGCCCATCAAAAAAGTGCAGGCCAGCAACACGGCCGCTTGCTGCGTCAAGAAGCCCACAGCGGCGAGCGCCATGATGGCAATTTCACAGTTTTTCACCCACCGCATGATGGTGGTGTCTGAATACTTCTCGGTCAGTTGGCCACTGGTGGCCGAAAACAACAAATACGGCAGGATGAACAGCGCGCCAATGATCAGTCCCGCTAAGGAGACAGGCAACCAACTCACGCTGAGCTGGTAGGTCACCATCACGGTGAAGGCGAACTTGAACAGGTTGTCATTGGCCGCGCCGCAAAACTGCGTCCAAAAAAACGGCCCAAACCGACGTTGATTTAACAGTGCGAACTGGTTGGCTTCGCGGGTCATCAAGCTGTCGTCGGTAGGGCGGTTCATGTGGGTTTAAAGACGCTCAAAAACAGCTGCGATACCTTGGCCGCCACCAATGCACATGGTGACCAAAGCGTACTTGCCGTTGATGCGTTGCAGTTCGTACAAGGCCTTGACTGTAATCAAAGTGCCCGTCGCGCCAATCGGGTGACCCAAAGAAATGCCAGAACCGTTGGGGTTGACTTTTGCGGGGTCAAGACCCAGCTCTTGGCTGACCGCGCAAGCTTGTGCGGCAAAGGCTTCGTTGGCTTCAATCACGTCCATGTCTTGGGTGGTGAGGCCTGCTTTTTGCAAAGCCAGGCGAGACGCCGACACAGGGCCCATGCCCATGATTTTGGGGTCGAGGCCAGTGTGCGCATAAGACACCAAGCGTGCGAGTGGTTTGGCACCCCGCGCTTGTGCGGTTTTGGCTTCCATCAACACCACAGCGGCAGCTGCATCGTTGATGCCCGATGCGTTGCCCGCTGTGACCGTGCCGTTTTCTTTGATGAAGACGGGCTTTAATTTGGCCATGTCTTCCAACTTGCAGTTGGGGCGAACGTGCTCGTCGGTAGCGTAGGCCACCTCGCCTTTTTTGCTCTTGAGCATCACCGGCACGATTTGGTCTTTGAAGTAGCCCGCTTCGGTGGCGCGTTGGGCGCGGTTATGGCTCTCCACCGCTGCTGCGTCTTGCATGTCGCGGGTGATACCAAATTTGGCGGCCACGTTTTCAGCGGTCACACCCATGTGGATGTTTTGGAACGGGTCGTGCAAAGCACCCACCACCATGTCGACCATTTTGGTGTCGCCCATGCGAGCGCCCCAGCGAGCGCTGAGAGAGGCATAGGGGCCACGGCTCATGTTTTCTGCGCCGCCACCAATAGCGATGTCGCAGTCGCCCAGCAGGATGGATTGGCTGGCAGACACGATGGCTTGCAGGCCCGAACCGCACAAACGGTTCACGTTGAAAGCGGGCGTGCCTTCGGCACAACCGCCGTTGATCGCGGCCACGCGGGACAGGTACATGTCTTTGGGTTCGGTGTTGACCACATGGCCAAACACCACATGGCCCACGTCTTTGCCTTCCACATGCGCACGGGCCAATGACTCGCGCACCACGTGGGCCGCCAGTTCGGTGGGGGGCACATCCTTCAGGCTGCCGCCATAAGTGCCAATTGCTGTACGTACGCCGCTGACCAAAACTACTTCACGCATTTTTGTCTCCAGTGATAAAAATTGATACCCAGTGAGTTTGCGCCGCTTGGACTACAGATGTCTTACGGATGTGCCTCTGAAACATAGGGGTTTGCCGCAGACCAGGCCACTGGCGCTGTAAAAAAAAGCGGCACTTCAGTGAAAGGGTGGGGAAACCCAATCTCTTGCGCATGCAGCATCAGGCGCGGTGTTAGCGCTTGGATAGCGGGCGGCGCATACAGCGAGTCGCCCAGCATCGGGTGCCCCAAGCTTTGCAAGTGCACGCGCAGTTGGTGGGTGCGCCCTGTGAAGGGCTCGAGCTCAATCAAGCTTGCTGTCTCACCCGCTTGCACCAAGCGCCATAGGCTCAGGCTGGGCTTGCCGTCGGGGTGAATGATGTGGATGGGACGGCGCTCCCAGTCGAGCAAGATGGGACCCTCAATGGCACGCCAGCCGTCTTCGTTGGGGGGCACCTGTGCTTGGGTGAGCAGCGGGTTGCCTGCCACCACGGCCCGGTAGCGCTTGCTCACCTGTCGTGTCTCAAACAAGCGGCTGATGCGACGCTGCGCCTCAATGCCACGCGCCATCACAATCAGGCCTGAGGTGTCTTGGTCGAGGCGATGCACCACCAGCGCGTCGCTGTAGATGTCTTGCACGCGTTTGGACAAGCAGTCTTGTTTCTCAGGTCCACGGCCCGGCACCGACAGCAGGCCGCTGGGCTTTTCAAACACCAGCAGGTGTTCGTCTTCGTAAATCGGTTTCATGAGTGAGGGACTTCAATCGGCTTTAAGTTGCGCGCGCCTGGGGTTGCTCCAGCACCACATCGGTGGTGGGGCGCG
>JAVLFR010000189.1:0-9059 GCA_046052785.1 Limnohabitans sp.
ATTTGGCCAAAGACAATTTCACGGGGGCGGCTCAGATCTTGGAAGGCCCTCAAGGCATGGCTGCTGGTATGTCCAGCGATGCCGATGTGCGCAAACTCACCGAGGGTTTGGGCACGCGCTGGGCCACGGCAGAAACCTCGTTCAAGTACCACGCATCTTGCCGCCACACCCATCCTGCGGCCGATGCCTTGCTCCAAGTGATGCAAGACCACCAGTTAAACATCGCTGACTTGTCACGCGTCATCACCCATGTGCACCAAGGTGCAATTGATGTGTTGGGCCCTGTCACGCACCCCAGCACCGTGCACCAAAGCAAATTCAGCATGGGCACGGTCTTGGCCTTGGTGGCCCGGTTCGAGCATGCGGGCTTGAGCGAGTTTGACCAGTATTTCAAAGACGACATCACCCAAGCCTTGCGCGACAAAGTGGAGATGGTGCTCGACGATGAGGTCGACACCGCCTATCCCCAGCGGTGGATCGGCAAAGTCACGGTTCACACCCATGACGGTCGGGTGTTGCACGGTCGGGTGGACGAACCCAAGGGCGACCCGGGCAACACCCTGAGTCGCGACGAGATCACAGCCAAGGCCTTGCGTCTCGCGGCACACAGTGGCGGGGCCACCCCCGACGAGATGACGGCAGTTGTGGCAAAGCTCTGGCAGGTTATGCAATGGCCGCGCGTCAGCCAAATCTTGTCACCTGTATGACAAAGACACGCCGACGGTTGGTCGCGTGAGGGTTTACGGCCTTGCGCGAGAGGGGCTGATGCCACCAAGATGCGATCAAATCTTTTTAAGAGGAGACGACGATGAGAACAATCAAATACCTTTTGGCTTCTTGTGCTCTGGTCTGTGGCTTGGCACAGGCGCAAAAGTATCCTGACAAATCCATCACCTTGGTGGTGCCTTTTGCTGCGGGTGGCCCCACCGATGTGGTGGCTCGCATGATGGCCATTCCCATGGGGCAGTCTTTGGGGCAACCCGTGGTGGTGGAAAACGTCAACGGCGCGGGTGGGACGATTGGCGCGACCAAGGTGGCGCGTGCGGCTCCCAACGGCTACACCATCTTTTTGCACCACATGGGCATGTCCACTGCGCCGGCTCTTTACAACAAGCTCAACTTTGACCCGTTGACTGATTTTGAATACATCGGCCAAGTGTTGGATGTGCCCATGACTCTGGTGGCTCGCAAAGACTTGCCTGCTAACAATCTGCAAGAACTCATTGCCTACATCAAAGCCAACGAAAGCAAAGTCTCTTTGGCTGATGCAGGCTTGGGTGCGGTGTCTAACTTATGCGGCTTGATGTTCAAAAGTGCCATTGGCGTGAACATCAACACCATCCCCTACAAAGGCACAGGCCCCGCCATGAATGATTTGCTGGGCGGCCAAGTTGACATCTTGTGCGACCAAACCACGCAGACCGTGCCCATGATCAAAGATGGTCGTGTCAAAGTGTTTGGCGTGACGACCTTGAAACGCTTGGCTGCATTGCCCAATGTGCCGACCATGGATGAGCAAGGTTTGAAGGGCTTTGAGGTGAAGGTATGGCACGGCATGTATGCCCCGAAAGGAACGCCTGCCCCTGTGCTGAAGAGAATCAACACCGCCTTGCGTTTTGCCATGGCTGACCCCTCGATCAAGCAGCGTTTGACGGATCTCAGCTCAGACATTCCTCCTGCCGACAAGATGACTGCTGATGGTTTGAAGGAACACCTCAAACTAGAGATCAACAAATGGGGTCCGATCATCCGTAAAGCGGGTGTCTCAGCGGATTAAGCTTTCGAGCTCCTCACCCAGGCCACTTATGAAGTGGCCTTTTTTATGGGGCGAGCTGGGGGCGCGTTAAGGCTTTTGTGTTTTTGGCTTGAAGCGACAAAACTCAGATACCCCACACGCCCAGCAAAGCGGTTTGCGGGCTTGGCACACATAGCGGCCATGCAAGATCAGCCAGTGGTGAGCGTCCACCAAGTAAGCGGCAGGAATGCGTTTGATCAGTTGCATTTCTACTGCCAGCGGCGTTTTGCCTGGGGCCAAGCCCGTGCGATTACCCACGCGAAAGATGTGTGTGTCCACCGCCATGGTGGGCTCGCCAAAAGCCACATTGAGCACCACGTTGGCAGTTTTTCGTCCCACGCCGGGCAGCGCTTCGAGCGCTTCGCGTGTGCGTGGTACTTGGCCCTCGTGTTGATCTACCAAGATGCGGCAGGTTTGCATCAGGTGTTTGGCTTTGCTGTGATACAGGCCAATTGTTTTGACGTAGTCCTCGAGGCCATGAAGGCCTAAAGCCAAAATTTGTTGCGGCGTGTTGGCCACGGGAAACAGCTGGCGCGTGGCTTTGTTCACACCCACATCGGTAGCTTGGGCACTGAGCAGCACAGCCGCTAGCAACTCGAACACGCTGGTATATTCCAACTCGGTATTGGGCTGCGGATTGGCTGCTTTCAGCGTCGCGAAAAAAGGCTCAATGTGCTGTGTTTTCATACGACCATTATTCTCCATCATGCAATTTGCCGATCGCCTCAACCACGTTGAAACCTCCGCCATTCGTGAGCTGTTTAAACTGCTGGGCAAGCCCGGCATCATCAGCTTTGCAGGCGGTTTTCCTGACAGTGCTATGTTTGATGTGGCGGGTATTCGCGAAGCCAGCGAGGCCGCCTTGACCCAAGAGCCAGGTGCGGCCCTGCAATACGGCGCGACAGAGGGCTATAACCCCCTGCGCGAACAGCTCGCCGCCTTCATGGCCAGCAAAGGGGTCCAGGGCTTAGATGCCAACGGCCTCATCGTCACCACGGGCAGCCAACAAGCTTTGGACTTGATTGCCAAAACTTTGCTCAACCCAAGCGATGTGGCTTTGGTCGAAGGCCCCACATTTTTGGCCACGATTCAATGCTTTCGCTTGTACGGCCCGCGGGTGGTGGGCGTGCCCATCGACGCGCATGGCGTGCAAGTGGACAAACTCGAAGACATGCTGGTGCAGCACCGCCCCAAGCTGGTGTACCTCATCCCCACGTTTGGCAACCCCAGTGGTGCCACGTTGAGTCTTGAGCGGCGCTTGCGCGTGCTGGAGCTGGCCGTGAAATACCAAACCGTGGTGGTGGAAGACGACCCCTATGGCGACTTGTACTTCGGCGAGGCACCACCTCCTTCGTTGCTTGCGCTGAGCGACCAAGTGCCCGGCAGCCGCGAGTGGTTGGTGTACTGCGGCTCACTCAGCAAGGTGTTGTCGCCTGGCCTGCGCGTAGGCTGGATGGTGGCACCTCCAGAGTTGCTGACGCGCGCCACCATGTGTAAGCAGTTCAGCGATGCACACACCTCGACCTTCGCGCAAGCCACTGCAGCGCATTACCTCAAAGCTGGCCGTATGCCCGCCACCTTGGCACATGTGCGTGGTGTTTACGCTGAGCGGGCGCAAGCCATGGGCGAGGCTCTAGGGCGTGAACTAGGCGATGCCTTGACCTTCACCCAACCCCAAGGCGGCTTGTTTTTCTGGGCCAACCTCACGGGCGCCGGCGGCAAGGTCAAAGATGGTGCAGAGTTGGCCAAGCGCGCCATTGAAAAAGGCGTGGCCTTTGTACCGGGCGCGCCGTTTTTTGCCAGCGACCCTGACGCCAGCGCGATTCGTTTGAGTTTTGCCACAGCCGATGTGGCAAAGATCAATGAGGGCATTGCCCGACTGGGCCAAGCCGTCCTCGCCTAAAGTTTTGTTCACTCATTCCCGCAGTTCACGCGTTTTTTGGAGTCTTGTCATGCTGCCTTTATCTCGCCGTCTTGTTTGTGTCTTGTTGTCTTCATGCGTGTTGGCGAGCTTTGCCAACACCTTAGCCACCGACCCCAATTACAAACCTGCGCGGGGGCAGGGCGGCAAAGACGTGATCTGGATTCCCACGCCGCCCGAGTTGGTTGAAAAAATGCTGACCATGGCCAAAGTCACGCCGCAGGACCAGGTGTTTGACTTGGGCGCTGGCGACGGCATCATTGCGATTGCAGCCGCGCAAAAATTCAAGGCCAATGCAGTAGGCATTGAGTTCAATCCCAACATGGCCGAATTTGCCCGACGCAAAGTGGCAGAGGCGGGGATGCAAGACAAGGTGCGCATCATCACGGGTGACATTTTTAAAGAGGATTTCAGCTCTGCCAATGTGGTCACCATGTATTTGTTGCCCGAGCTCAACCTGCGCCTGCGGCCCACCATCATGGAAATGAAGCCAGGTACACGCGTGGTGGCGCACGCTTTTGACATGGGCGAGTGGCAGGCCGACGAGACCGCGACCGCTGCGGGTGCAACTGCTTTTATGTGGATCGTGCCCGCATCCGTGCAAGGCAGCTGGAGTGTGACCTTTGATGTGGGCAAAACAGCCCGACTCAACTTAGAGCAAACCTTCCAGAATGTGGGGGGCACCATCACCTTAGACGGTCGCACCGTGCAGCTGTTGGGGGCCCGTTTGCGCGGCGAGGACTTGAGCTTTCAGTTCCGTGGCGAAGGTCAGGCGGTGAGCAGCTTCACTGGCAAAGTCAATGGCAATCGACTGAGCGGCTCTCTTTCGACCGATTACTTAGTGCAGACCTTGGATGGTCGTCGGCTGTAAAACAATCTGCCTCCTGCATTGAACGGAGCTAACGATGCATGACACATCGAGTCAAAGTGCGCAACCCGCACGTGTTTTGAGTGCCCTGGCCGCTGTGGCACTGATCGTGGGCATTGTCATTGGTGCAGGCATTTTCAAAACCCCAGCCTTGGTGGCGGGTATCAGTGGCGATGCTGGCTGGGCCTTGACGGTGTGGGTCGCTGGCGCACTGATTTCCATGGCGGGTGCCCTGTGTTACGCCGAGCTGTGCACGGCCTACCCGCATGCGGGCGGGGACTACCATTTCTTGCGCCGAGCTTTTGGTCGTGACCTGGCTTTTTTATACGCTTGGGCGCGCGCCACCATCATCAACACGGGCTCGATTGCGCTGCTGGCGTTTGTGTTTGGCGACTATTTCAGCACCTTGGTGCCGCTGGGTGCGCATTCAAGTGCGATCTGGGCTTTGCTCATTGTGGTGGCGCTCACCTGGGTCAACATGGTGGGGATTCATGCGTCTTCGCGCATGCAAATGGTGCTCATCACGCTTGAAGTGGGGGGGCTGTTGGCCGTGACGGTGGCTGGCCTGTGGTTTGGCGATGCGGCGGCCCCCGCCAGTCTGAGTTGGTTTGAACAAGCGCCGCCTGCGGGCGCGTGGGGCTTAGCGCTGGTGTTTGTGTTGCTGACCTTTGGCGGCTGGAATGAAGCGGCCTATGTCTCGGCCGAGCTCAAGGGCGGTCCACGCAGCATGGTGCGTGTGATTGTGCTGAGCATGTTGGCGCTGACTGCCATTTATCTGCTGGTCAACCTCGCGCTTTTGTGGGGCTTGGGACAGGCGGGTCTGTCGGGCAGCAAGACCGCGGCTTCGAGCTTAGTGGGCTTGGCTTTTGGACCTTGGGCTGAAAAAGCGCTGGGCTTGTCGGTGGCCATCGCTGCACTCACCAGCATCAATGCCACCATGGTGGTGGGGGCCCGTACCAACTTTGCTTTGGGTCGCGACTGGGCTAGTCTGCAGGGCTTGGGCCAGTGGCAAACCCAAAGCGGTGCCCCGCGTCAAGCCTTGTGGGCGCAGGCGCTCATCGCGATTGCCTTAGTGCTATTGGGCATGCAAGAGGGCGACGGCTTTTCTGCCATGGTCGAGTTCACCGCACCAGTGTTTTGGGGCTTTTTGTTCTTGGTGGGGGTGGGCGTGATGTGGTTGCGCCAGACGGATCCGCTTGCCCCTCGGCCCTTCAAAGTGCCGCTTTACCCGCTGTTGCCTCTGGTATTTTGCGCGGCCTGTGCATGGCTCACCTATTCCAGCGTGAGCTATGCCATCAGCCAAAAAGCCACTCACGTGTCGGGCTGGTTGATTGCAACGGGGGTACTTGCCTGGCTGCTGCTGCGCTGGCGGGAAGGTCGACATACTGCACGCTGAACCCCAGACGCAAGGCGAGCCTTTTAAACCACTGCGTGGTCGGCGTCTTCTTTTTGCCAAGGGTCGATGTGGGCCATCAAGTTGAGGACGCGGTGATGCTGCATCACGCGCTGACGCGCTTGCACCGCAATGTCATGTCCCGCTTCGACCGTGATATGCGCGTCCACCTCAAGGTGCGCATCCACCACAATCATGTCGCCCATCTTGCGGGTGCGAACGTCATGCACGTTTCTGACGCCAGGGGTCTCGAGCAAGGTTTGACGGATGGCCACGACTTCGGCCTCGTTGGCCGAGCGGTCCATCAAATCATTCAGTGCGTCCCAGCCAAATTCCCAGCCCATCTTGGCGACCATCAGACCCACGATCAAGGCGGCAATCGGATCAAGAATGGGGTAGCCCAGCAAATTACCCAAAATGCCCACACTCACCACCAAAGACGAGGCTGCATCTGAGCGGGCATGCCATGCATTGGCCACCAACATGCTGGACTTGACCTCTTTGGCCACGGTCAACATGTAACGAAACAGCAGCTCCTTGGCGACCAAGGCCCCCGCCGCTACATAAAGCGCCAATTCATGAACTTGTTGAATGGCCTCGGGGTGCTGTACTTTGTCCACCGCTGACCACAGCATGCCAGCCCCCACGCCCAGCAACAACAAACCGAGCACCAAAGACGCCGCGTTTTCGTAACGTTGATGCCCATAGGGATGGTCTTCGTCGGCATCTTTTTGGCTGTGGTGGTTGGCGAGCAAGACGACAAAGTCGGCCACCAAATCGGACAGCGAGTGAATGCCGTCAGCAATCAGGGCTTGCGATTTGGAGAACACGCCCGCGGCAATTTGTACCACCGTCAACATCAAATTCACCCCCACGCTCACCCAGGTACAACGCGACGCGGCTTGCGCCCGCGTTTGCTTGAGTGCCTCTGGGGTTTCCGAGTCTTGCTCGATGTCTGAGAAGTTCATCGAAGGTCCAACAAGTTCATGGGGCTGACTGAATTAAAAAATAGAGTCTGGAATGTAGCGCAGACCAAAAGAGATCCAACGGGTGTTGGAGGTGCTGCCATTGAATTGCTGGCCAATCGTGGTATCGATTTGTAACAAATTAGGAATGATGGAGTAGCGCGCGCCAGTTTGCCAGTAGGGGCTGACTTTGTTGTCGCCAAAGGTCTCGGCAATGAACATCAATCGACCGCCCGCCTGAATTTCGGCACCCAAACCAAAAGTTCTGCGCTGTTCGTTGGTGGCTTTGTCTCTGAGCATGCCAATGTTGGTGTGATAAATCACCCGGTCGTCCCAGGTGGAGATGGACAGTGGGATGTAGGCGTAGGTGTTGCCCAAGCCGTTGGGCCCTGGTCGGCCACTGGGGTGGTTCACGACACCCACCGCCAAGCCCCAGCCATACCCATTGGTTGACAACTCACGGAACAGGCTTTTGCCTTGCAATACATAGTCATTCGTGCCAGGTTCACCCGTGTTTTTGATGTGACCCCCACCCGCTGTGAGTTCAAAATTGCCCGTCGGGTTACAAGCGGGTAGCGCCCAGCGCTCAGTGCTGTTTTTGTAAACGCGGGTCCAGCTTTCCAACTGACAGCTTTCGGCGGTGGTCAGGCGCGCATCGTCGGTCATGAAAGGCCGTGCAGCATAGACGTGTGTGCTGACGAATAGGGACAGGCAAATGAATAAATGACGCATGTTGTCAGTGAAATAGAACATCCCCTGAATATATCGTGGTCACGTGACTCAGCCATGACGTGGCCTCTTGGAGGTGCATCATGGCTAACGATGAATTGGTGCAACAAGGCCCCAGCCCATGGGGAGGAGCAGTTGCTTGCTTCAGTCCGCCTTGAAGCCTGTTGCTGCGACAGCCTTGCCCCAAGACACTGTGTCCGAGGCAATGATGCGAGCAAACTCTTCGCGGTTAGTGCCCGTTACACGAAAGCCTGAATCTTCTAATTTCATTTTGGTGTCAGCAGATTTGACGGCTTTTTGCACATCGGCACTCAACTTGGCTTGGATGTCAGCTGGCACTTTGGCGGGGGCAACGATGCCAAACCAAGAAGAGAATTCGAGGTTGTTGTAGCCCTGTTCTTTGATGGTCGGCACATCGGGCAATGCCCCTGTGCGGGTCGCGCCAGTGCTACCCAAGGCAACGAGCTTGCCAGCTTTGACGTTGGGCGCTGCTAGGCCGACGCTGGCGAAAACGCCTTGTACATCGCCGCTGAAGAGGCCACCCAAGGCATCAGCTGTGCTCTTGTAGTGAACAGCCTCTGGTTTGAGCTTGATTGCATCGCCAAACATGAATGCGCCAAAGTGGCCAGGCGTGCCCGCGCCAAATGTGGCCATGAACAAGCCTTTTTGCTGCTGAGTCCAGCCCACGAATTCCTTGACGTTTTTCGCAGGTACTTTTTGTGGGTTCACTAAGAGCACAAAGTCGGAGCTGACGACTTGGCTGATGGGTGCAAAGTCTTTGGCAGGATCGTAGGGCAATTTGTTGTAGCTGCTGGGCGCAATGCTGAGTTGACCTGTTTCTCCTAGCATCAGTGTGTAGCCATCAGGCGCTGCGCGTGCCGCTTCGCTGGCCGCAATCAAGCCGCCTGCACCTGGCTTGTTGTCCACGATCACGCCCATGTTGTTCCAGCCTTCAGACAGCTTTTGCGCCACCAAGCGTGCCACGATGTCGGGGCCAGTCCCAGCTGGGAAGCCCACAATGATTTTGACGGGGCGTGTGGGGTAGTTGGGTTCAGCGTTCGCGTTCAGGGTGGCGCCCAAGGCGGCTAGGCCCATACCAACGATCAAGCTGCGACGTGCGAATTGTTTTTTCATGGGGGATCTCCTGAGTGAATTGTTTTAGGTTGCAAAATGCTTGAAGCGATCAGCCAACTTCAAAGAAGCGCATGACCACGCGATCGGGGTGTCTTGCCCCTGTGCCGATGAACAAGCGTTCGCTGATCCAGGACAGGGCTGGCGAGGCCGTTTCAAATTTGGGTGTGCAGCGAAAGTAAACCTCGCCAGGATCGACCGCCTGTCTCTTATACACATCTGACGCTGCCGACGATCTTACGCGTGTAGATCTCGGT
>JAVLFR010000190.1:0-13175 GCA_046052785.1 Limnohabitans sp.
ACCGAGATCTACACTTATGCGATCGTCGGCAGCGTCAGATGTGTATAAGAGACAGCAACGAAGGTCGCCGCGAACGTGCACCTCGCTTAGACGAAAACGGCAACCCAGAAGCCTTGCCACTCGACAATGCCGCTGGCAGCGAAGGCCAAGCCCCGCAAACCGAAGACGGTGGCGAGCGTCGTGAGCGCCGCTCACGCGACCGCTATGGCCGTGACCGCCGTGAGCGTGGCGACCGTGCACCTCGTGAAGACGGCGCTGCAGATCATCCCGAGCAGGGCGCGACAGCTGAGCACACTCTTGGCGCGGATGACGCGACCTCGCACGATCAAGCCCAGCACGAGGCCCGTGAGCCACGTCAACCGCGTGAACCACGCGAGCCACGCGAAGCGCGTGGTGAGCGCCCAGAACGCAACGAGCGTCCCGAGCGTGCGCCCCGTCGTGCACCGCTCGAAGAAGCGCAGCCTAGCGCCACCGTGGCGCCAGCCCCTGTGCGCCAAGGCATGCCTCAAATCCAAGCCTTCACCTTGCCTTTGGCAGAGATGCAAGCGGTTGCCCAAAGCAGCGGTTTGGAGTGGGTCAACTCCAACCCAGACAGCATCGCTGCCGTGCAAGCTGCGATTGCAGCCGAGCCCAAGCCCGTGCATGTGCCGCGCGAGCGTCCGCCCGTGGTGATCTTGGATGAAGGCCCCTTGGTGTTGGTCGAGACCCGCAAGGATCTGTGAACCACACACCCGCCAAGAGGTGGTGAGCCTCAAAGCAAAAAGGCCTAGCATGCGCTAGGCCTTTTTTGTTTCTGCCTTCCTTTGCAGTGGCAAAGCTTGCGTCGTTAGGCAGCCACTTCGGCCGCGCGTTTCCAGCACAACTGGGCGCGTGCCGTGTCTTCTTTTTGCTCAGCCAATTGAGCCAAAGTGCGCCAGGCTTGGCGCTGCATGTCCGCATGGGTCAGCTGGGGTGCCGCTTGTTCCAACATCTGTTGGGCCTTGCCCCAGAGCGCATGATGCCAACACACCATGCCCGTCAAGTACTGCAACTCCACCCAACGCGGGTAGGTTTGGCGCGCACGGTCGATACTGGCCAACCACTCGGGGTCTGCGGGCATCAACACCAAGGCGCGCGCCAAAGTTTGGGCCACGCGCTCGCGGATGACGGGCGTGCAACTGTCGGGTTGCTGCACCATCCGGTTCCACAAAGGCGTGAGCCAAGGCATCACGGCCGCCACGTCGCCCCCCAGTTTGAGCATGCGTTGGGCCGCATGCAACACCACTTCAGGCAAGTCGCGCTCGGGAGCCTCCAACGCTTGCCATGCCATTTGCAACTGCGCACTGTCATGGGCTTGATTCAAACTGGCCAAGGCCAACTCGCGCAACAAACTTTGCGCCGCCGTTTCGGTGAATGCGCCGTGCTTGGCCAGCAAACGCGTGGTTTCCAAGGCGCGTGTGTGTTGTTGATCAAGGCGGGTCGCTTTGAGTCGCATGCGCAAAGCCAAAATGCGCCGTGATGGCCCGTGACGCAAACCATCGAGCCAACGCAGGGCCTCAGGCGCGTCGTGGTCGCTCAAAGCCCAGCGAGCGGCGCCCAGATAGGCGGACTCCATGGCCGCTTCCATTGAATCATCCTTGCTGTCCTGCCCCAAAGCCATCAAAGCTTGCAAATAAGAGGCACGGGCATCGCGGTCACGCAAAGCGTGGGCGCTTTCCGCGGCAATCAGGAGGGCCAAAGCACGCAGTTGCTGGGAGTGGCGCAGGACCGGGTCATCCGACTTGCGCACCGACCCCAGCAATGCTTCGAGGGCCAAAGCTTGCTCAGCGGACTTCACGGCGCGCACATAGCGACCGCTCCACAACTCAGACAACGCGTCTAAAACAGCGGCATGCATGGCCCGCTCTTTTTGCTGCAAGCGCCAGCGCCGCGCTTGATGGGGCAACTCAAACAAAGCGGACATGGCACGCCAGCCCAAGTGCATCAACACAAACAACACCACCAGCACCAACAAGACCAAATTAAGCGACAAGTCGACGCGGTGAGGGGACCAAAACACCGTGACCGTGCTTTGGTTGCCGCCTGCCAGCAATGCCGAGGCCACAGCCACACCAAACAAAGCCACAAACCACAAAGCGGCTCTCATCTCAGCGTCCTGCTGCCGCGGTGGTGAGGGCGGCGAGGGTGTCATCCACCCGCGGGATTTCCACCTGTTTGGACTGCGCCAGTACTTCGCGCGCAAGCGCCAAGGTGGTTTGACCTTGCCGTGATTGCACATCAAAGTAATGCGCCAAGTCCTCATTGGCTTGCTTCATGTCGGATTGCACCACTTCAAAATGACGCGCCAACAAACCCAAACGGGCGTTAAGCAAACGAAGCTTGAGGTTTTCGCGCACAAAATAGCTTTGATCGGGGGCCAGCATGCTGGCCTCTGGCTTGTCGATGCGACTGACACGAATCAGGTTTTTGGCGTCGTGCCAAACATCCGACAACACCTTCTCCCACCAACTCACGCTGATGGCTTTGGCCCAACTGGTAGCCGGCATGACTGGCATGGGTTGCTCTTGGCGCATGACACCCACTGCGTTGAGCAAAGGCAAGGTGTCGACCACACGCACCAACTCATCGAGTTTGAATAGCAGCGCAGGGGTATCGGCCACCGCGGTGGCTTTGATGCGTTCCATGTCGCGGGTGACCGCGCGCAACACAGGGGCCAAACGCGGTTGCGCCACTTTGGTCAAGCGTTGCTCGGCTGAATTCAATGCAGCCAACAAAGGCTGCACGCTACCCGTGAGCTGAGCTTGTTGCTGGGCCAAGCGAATGGCCGACTCGATGTCGACCACCAAGTTTTCGTCACGCGAACGAGAGAGGCTTTGCATCAGATCTTCAAGTTGGCTGCGTTGCAAGGCCACTTCGCTGAGCTTGGCATCGGTCACCGCCAAACGGGCCGCAGTGTCTCGGGCCAGCGCTTCGGCTTGTTTGGAAGTGACACGCGCCTCCACCGCTTGGCTGCCCGTGTCGGCACTTTGTCGCGCCAGTTGTTCTTGCATGCCCGAGAGTTTGGCCCACATCAAGCCCGAGCCCACTGCGCCCACCACAGCCAAGGCGCCGATGCTGCGCACGAGCCACTTGGCGGGCTCCCTGCTGGACGCACTTGGATCCCTAGACTCACGAGCACTCGCCAACGGCTCAATCGTGGGGCCCAAGGGCGGGAGGTTGGTGGTGTCGTCTTGCTCTGGCTTCATGCCAGCGATTCTAATGAGACTAAGACATCGGCCAATGACGGCCTAGACAGGTGAATATCACCAAAACCCAAGGCCTTGGCAGTTTGGGCAATGCGCGGATGAGTGGCCACGCAGCGGGCATGGGCCCAGCTTTGCGTGGGCAAGAGGCGAGCGAGGTTGTCAATCGCTTGCGAGCTACTCAAGCACCACAGACTGGCATCGCCTGCGGCTTGGACAGCTTGCGAGAGTTGCGCACTCGACCAGGTGGGGGCGTGTCGCGCGTAGGCCACCACAAACTGGGCCGATGCACCTGCGGCTTGCAGCTGTTGGGCCAGCCAATCACGGCCTGTGCCGATTGGCGTAGCCTCGGGCTCAGAGCTCACGTCCTGGCCTCGCACAATCAACACCGGCTGGCCAGCCTGTACCTGCGTTGACACACGTTGCCACAACGCCTCTGAGTCAAATTGCGCGGCATCGGCGTCAGGACTGTCGATCCATGCCTCGGGCACACCCGCTTGCAACAAAGCTTTGTGCGTGCCAGGGCCAGTCGCCCAGCAGCGCGGGCCATGCGCCCAAACGAGATTGAGAGGCTGATGTTCAAAGAAAAATCGCACGGCCTGTGCACTGACAAACATCATGGCTTGAAACCTCGTGCACGACCCCCACGCTTGAACCACGGCTTGCGTGTTCGCAGCAGGTCCCACCTCGATCAAAGGCAGGGCCAAGGTGTCATGACCCGCCCTATGCAGCGCATCCACCCAAGCCTGCGCATCGCCTGCGGGTCGGGTGATGACAACGCGCATGGCCGCTCGCTGGGCTTAGTGCGCGCCTTGGGCGCGCAACTGGGCTGCCACCGACTCGCCCAACACGTTGGCCGCGTCGCGTGACTTGGGATCTGTGGCATCTAAAGTTTGCGTCACCTCGGCACGCAGCAAGACTGGCGCGCCCGATGGGTCACCCCAGGCGGCTTGCAAGTGCAACACGCCATTGGTCAAGGTGGCGTGCGCGGCCAAGGGCATCGAGCAGCTGCCTCCCATGGCACGGCTGACGGCACGCTCGGCGGTCACGGTCAACCATGTGGCCGCATCGGCCAGTGGGGCCAAGGCCTGGGCCACATCGGCGCGCTGGCTGCGCACCTCAATGCCCAAGGCGCCCTGCCCTGCAGCAGGCAACATCTCGGTGGTTTCAAAAATGTGCCGAATGCGCTCGCCCAAGCCCAAACGCTTCAAACCCGCAGCGGCCAACACAATGCCGTCGTAATGCCCCTCGTCGAGCTTGCGCAAACGGGTGTCGAGGTTGCCGCGCAAAGGCTCTATTTTCAAATCAGGGCGCAAAGCGCGCAGCAACACGGTGCGGCGCAGGCTTGACGTGCCCACCACCGCACCTGGCGGCAAGTCATTGAGGTGGGCGTAAGTGGACGACACCCACGCGTCACGTGGGTCTTCGCGTTCCATCACGCAAGCCAGGTCAAAGCCCTCGGGCAAATCCATGGGCACGTCCTTGAGTGAGTGCACGGCCAAGTTGGCACGTCCTTCTTCGAGCGCCACTTCAAGCTCTTTCACAAACAAACCCTTGCCCCCCACTTTGCTGAGACTGCGGTCCAAGATTTGGTCACCTTGCGTGGTCATGCCAAGCAGCGATACGCTGTGACCCAGGCCCTGCAGCAAGGCTTGGACATGCTCGGCTTGCCACATGGCCAAGCGGCTCTCGCGGGTGGCAATTGTCAAAGGAATGGGGGTATGAGGGGCAGTAGACACAACAGAACTCACTTTTCTGAGCCTCGGCGGATGAGGCGAAATTTATAGCGGCAAATGTTAGCAGGCCCGCCTCGCCCAAGAGGGCGCGGCCAGCCCGATAAAATCTCAGCCCTATGACAAACCAACTCGACAAAAAATCCCAAGCCTGGTCCGCCTTGTTTTCCGAACCCATGAGCGAGTTGGTCAAGCGCTACACCGCCAGCGTGTTCTTTGACCAACGCTTGTGGCAAGCCGATATCACGGGCAGCTTGGCCCACGCCGAGATGCTGGCCGCACAACACATCATTGGTGCCGACGATTGGGCTGATATCCAAAAAGGTATGGCGCAAATTTGGGCAGAGATTGAATCGGGCCAATTCGAGTGGCAGCTCGACCTCGAAGACGTGCACCTCAACATCGAAGCGCGCCTGACCCAACTGGTGGGCGACGCCGGCAAGCGCCTGCACACCGGCCGCAGCCGCAACGACCAAGTGGCCACCGATGTGCGCCTGTGGTTGCGTGGCGAGATGGACCTCATCATTGGCTTGTTGGTGGACTTGCAAAAGTCCCTGGTCGAAGTGGCTGAGAAAAACGTGGACGTCATCTTGCCCGGCTTCACCCATTTGCAAGTGGCCCAGCCCGTGAGCTTTGCCCACCACCTGCTGGCCTATGTGGAGATGTTTGCCCGCGACGCCGAACGCATGGCCGACGTGCGCCGCCGCACCAACCGCCTGCCCCTTGGCTCCGCCGCTTTGGCGGGCACCACCTATCCGCTGGACCGAGAGCGCGTGGCCCGCACGCTGGGCATGGTGGACGAGCACGGCGCGCCCCAAGTCTGTCAAAACAGCTTAGACGGTGTGAGCGACCGCGACTTCGCAATTGAATTCACCGCCGCCGCATCCCTGTGCATGGTGCACATCAGCCGCCTGTCGGAAGAGTTGATTTTGTGGATGAGCCAAAACTTTGGCTTCATCAAAATTGCCGACCGCTTCACCACCGGTTCGTCCATCATGCCGCAGAAGAAAAACCCCGACGTGCCCGAACTCGCCCGCGGCAAAACAGGTCGCGTGGTGGGCCATTTGATGGGTCTCATCACCTTGATGAAAGGCCAGCCATTGGCCTACAACAAGGACAACCAGGAAGACAAAGAGCCGCTGTTTGACACGGTGGACACGCTCAAAGACACCTTGCGCATCTTCAGTGAGATGGTGGGCGGTCAAGTCAACCCCGCCACGGGCCAAAAAGAAGGCGGCATCACCGTCAACGCCCAAGCGATGGAAGACGCGGCCAAAAAAGGCTTTGCCACGGCCACCGACTTAGCCGATTACTTGGTGAAAAAAGGCCAGCCTTTCCGCGATGCCCACGAGACCGTGGCCCACGCCGTGAAAGCTGCCGCCAGCCACAACTGCGACCTGTCTGAGTTACCGCTTGAAGTGTTGCAAGGCTTTCACCCTGCCATCGACAAAGACGTGTATGAAGTTTTAAGCCTGCGCGGCTCGCTCAATGCCCGCAACACTTTGGGTGGCACAGCCCCTGCACAAGTGCGGGCGCAAATTGCGCGGCATCACCAACGACTTGGCTGAACGCCAGATTTAAAAAATTTCAGCTGGGCTGTCGCACGCTTCACAGGGCATCGCTGAGGCAGGGGCTAACATCTGCCCCACCTACAGGAGACACCCCATGGCCGTGATTACCAACATCGAAGACTTGCGCGTTTTGGCCGAAAAACGCGTGCCCCGCATGTTTTATGACTATGCCGACTCTGGCAGTTGGACCGAGGGCACCTACCGCGCCAACGAAACGGACTTCCACAAAATCAAACTGCGACAGCGCGTGGCGGTGAACATGGAAAACCGCAGCCTCGCGACCCAGATGGTCGGCCTCGATGTAAAGATGCCCGTGGCCATCGCGCCCGTGGGTCTGACAGGAATGCAAAGTGCCGATGGTGAAATCAAAGCGGCACGCGCCGCTGAGAAGTTTGGCATTCCCTTCATTTTGTCCACCATGAGCATTTGCTCGAAGGAAGACGTTGCCGCGCATTCCAAGGCACCCTTTATGTACCAGCTCTACATGATGCGCGACCGCGAAGCCATGGCCAACATGATTGAACGTGCCCGCCAAGTCAAATGCAGCGCTTTGGTGCTGACGCTTGATTTGCAAGTAATTGGCCAGCGCCACAAAGATTTGAAAAACGGCCTGACTGCGCCACCCAGCCCCACCATTGCCAACATCATCAACCTGATGACCAAGCCGCGTTGGTGTTTGGGCATGGCCGGCACGCGCCGTCACACTTTTGGCAACTTGGTGGGCCACGTCAAAGGCGTGAGCAATATGAAGTCGCTGTCGTCATGGACCAACGAACAGTTTGACCCACGCTTGTCGTGGGAAGACGTGGCGTGGGTCAAAGCGCAGTGGGGTGGCAAGCTCATCCTCAAAGGCATTCAAGACGTGGAAGACGCCAAGCTGGCGGTGCAAAGTGGTGCGGACGCTTTGGTGGTGAGCAACCATGGCGGTCGTCAGTTGGACGGAGCCCAGTCCAGCATTGAAGCGCTGCCCGCCATCGTGGCCGCCGTGGGCGACCAAATTGAGGTGTGGATGGACGGCGGCATTCGCTCGGGTCAAGACGTGCTCAAGGCTTGGGCGCTGGGCGCTCGTGGCACGCTGATTGGTCGCGCCATGGCCTATGGCTTGGGCGCAATGGGTGAAGAGGGGGTGAGCAAAGCGCTGCAAATCATCCACAAAGAGTTGGACATCACCATGGCGTTTTGTGGCCACACCGATATCCAAAACGTCAACACCAATATCTTGTTGCCAGGCACCTTCCCCACCGCTTGAGTGTCTTTGGGCGGGCGAAGGGATTCAGGCACACTTAGCGGATGCTTGAAGACACCCCCTCCCCACCCACGCCCACAGGCGTCAGCGCTTGGTGGCGCGCCCTGAGTATTTTTTTGATACTGGTGCTGTGCCTCGCTTGGGCGTTGGGTGCCAGCATGTATGAGCAGTTCAAGGCGCAGATTCACCACTTAGAAGCCAAGTTGGTAGAGATACCGCAGGTGCGCGAGGTGTCGGTCTTGCTAGACGAAGCACAAGCGCCCGCCATGCTGCTGACCTACGACCCCAAAAATCAAAAACTGCAAGTGCAGCGCCTCAACGATGTCAAAGAAGGTCGCGAGCAAAGCCTGCATGTGTGGGCCATCCCCCCAGATGACGCGCCGCGCTTGCTGGGGGTGTTGACCAACAAGTACAAAACCCAGCAACTCGATGTGCCCAGCCAGGCCCTCACGGGGGCCCGCGCCTTGGGCATCAGTGTTGAAAACAAAGACCGCGGTCCCTACCAAGGCAAACCGCAACAGCCTTGGTTGTTCAAAGGCTGGTTGGTACAAAAAGCGATTTAAGCCGCCATGCGCCGCATCGCGCACCTCGACATGGATGCGTTTTACGCATCGGTTGAACTGCTGCGCTACCCGCAGCTCAAGGGCTTGCCTGTCGTCATTGGTGGGGGTCGTCGACGGATTGACGACATGCTGGGACGTTTGCGAGAGGCGCACCCTGACTACGCATGGTCACAAGACAAGCTGCACGAAATACCGATCGACTTCTTTCCGCGCATCGCGGGCTACACAGGGCGCGGCGTCATCACCACCGCCACCTATGCCGCGCGGCAGTTTGGCGTGGGCTCCGCCATGGGCGTGATGAAGGCGGCCAAGCTGTGCCCCGATGCCATCTTGCTGCCCGTGGACTTTGACCAGTACCGCCATTACTCGCAGCGCTTTAAAAACATCATCGCCGACATCGCGCCGCGCATAGAAAACCGTGGCGTGGATGAGGTCTACATCGACTTCACGGATGTGCCTGGGGGCCAGCGCGAGGGTGGACGTGTGCTGGCGCGCCTGATTCAAAAAGCCATCTTTGACGACACAGGTCTCACCTGCTCGGTGGGTGTCGCGCCCAACAAGCTGCTGGCCAAAATGGCCAGTGAGTTCAACAAACCCAACGGCATTTCTATCGTGCAAGCCGACGACTTGGAAAGCATGATTTGGCCCCTGCCCTGCCGCAAAATCAATGGCATTGGCCCCAAAGCCGAGGCCAAGCTGGCGAAGCATGAGATTCACACCATTGGCGACTTGGCGCAACGCGACCGTGTGTGGCTGATGCAAAACTTTGGCAAAAGCTACGGCGCTTGGCTGCACGATGCCGCCCACGGCAAGGACGACCGCCCCATTGAGACGCAGAGCGAACCCGTCAGCATCAGCCGCGAAACCACGTTTGAGCAAGACCTGCACGCAGTGCGCGACCGAGACGCATTGCGCGCCATCTTCACCAAGTTGTGCGAGCAAGTGGCGGCTGATTTGCAGCGCAAAGGCTATGTGGGCAAGACGATTGGCATCAAGCTGCGTTACGACAACTTTCAAAGCGTCACACGTGACCAAACCCTGCTCACGTATGCCAACCAAGCGCAGGCGATACGAGCGGCAGCGGGGCAGTGCCTTAAGCGCGTTGACTTGTCGCGGCGCTTGCGTTTGCTGGGGGTGCGCGTGGGCTCGCTGATGAAACTCGAAGACTGGCAGGCTCTGGGCTTAAGTGCCGAAGAAGCACCCCAGCAGCCCTATACCCAGTCCTTGTTTGACGAAGACTTACATCAAAAGTGATACCTGCAAACCTCAGGCGAAAATAACTAAATGAACAACGCAGGATTTTGCAAAATGCACGCCCTCACACGACATCTATTTGCGCTTCTTGCCACCGCGGTGCTGTTGACCAGCGCCGCCAACGCCGCTTGTTTAGGCGAACAAAACACCACCAAGGTCTACACCTTTGACGTGGTGCCGCAACACACCGCCACCAAGATTTACACCACGTGGTCGCCGCTGCTGCAACGCGTCGGCCAAGAGGCGGGCTTGTGCTTTGAGTTGCGCGTCGCGCCCACCATTCCCGAGTTTGAACAAAAACTGCTCAAAGGCGAGCCCGAGTTTGTGTTTCTCAACCCCTACCACGCGGTGCTCGCCCACCAAAGGAAAAAGTACCAACCCATGTTGGCTGACAGCGAAGATTTGCTGACCGGCATCGTGGTGGTGCGCGCGGACAGCCCGATTAAAAACTTGGATGAGCTCAAGGGCAAAAACATTGTTTTCCCCTCGCCCAATGCGTTTGCGGCGTCGCTGCTGATTCGCGCAGAAATGGCCAAAAGAAAAATCGACATCACCCCCGTGTTCGTGAAGACCCACAGCAATGTCTACCGTGCCATCATTGGCAAAGACGCGCCTGCGGGGGGCGGTGTGAACTACACGCTCGACAACGAAGTGCCCGAAGTGCGCCAACAACTGCGTGTGTTGTTTGAATCACAGGCCTACACCCCACACCCAATAGCCACCCACCCCTCGGTGCCCGCCGCAGTGCGTGACCGCTTCCTCAAAGCCATGCTCAAACTGACGCAAGATGACGAGGGTCGCAAGCTGCTCGACGGCATCAATCTCAGCAAACCCCAAGTGGTGACGTATGCCAAGCACTACAAACCGCTGGAGTCTTTGCAGCTTGAAAAGTTTTTGGTCCTGACCGGTCAGTGACATGTCCAAGCGGCTGAACCTCACGCGTTGGAAAAGCATCAGGCCAGCCCTGCTCATTGGGTTGGCGCTGGCTTTGCTGCAAATTGGTTCAGGTTTGGCCACGTATGACCAGTCCAAAAATATTCTGTGGGAGGGCAAGTTCCAAACGGCCCAAAGTCTGACCCAGGGTCTGGTGGTGGCGGTGGCCGACCAAATTGCCCTCAAAGACTATGCCGCGCTGGAGTCACGTATCTCGCAAACCATGTCCAACCAACAAGTGGCATCGGCGCTGTTGACTGACACCAGCGGCAAAGTACTGACACACCTGCAGCGCGAGCCCCTGCAAGCCCCGCGCTTGATGTTTGAACCCAGCTATGTGGCCCCACCAATCGACGAACAAGCCAAGTTGCAAGTGCATGACGCGCAATTCATCACCACCTGGAAAAAAGTGAGTTTGGGGCAAGACTTGGGCTGGGTGCGCATCCAAACCTACAGCGAATTAGACAGCGCCGACTTGATGGACCTTCGCAAACAAACCTTGATGTTGTCAGCCCTGTCTGTGGTGTCAGGCATCGTCATATTGGGTATTTTTTTGTGGCGCACTTATTTTGTGGTGGTGCAACGCGAACAACAAATCGAGGTCAAGCTAGACGAAGCCACTCAACGTTTGGTGCAGTCTGAAAAACTGGCCTCACTCGGCGAGTTGGCGGCGGGGGTGGCCCATGAAATCAACAACCCCGTGGGCTACGTGTCCTCCAACCTGCACACGCTCCAAAAGTACTTGGGCATTTTTGATCGGGTCTTTGATGCCCCCGAGGCCAACACCCCCGACATGGTGGCTCTCAAACAAAAACATAAATTCGCCCCCATCCGCGACGAGGTGCGCAATTTGATGACCGAAACACTCGAGGGCTTGGCACGAGTCAAAGCCATCGTCCAAGACCTGAAGGACTTCGCACGTACCAACACGGAGGCCTACTATGTGGCCGCAGACTTACACATCGGCTTGCAATCCACCCTCAACATTGCGCGTAACCAACTAAAAAACAAGGCGGATGTGCGCATGACTTTGGGCCACTTGCCCATGGTCGAGTGCGCCCCCTCGCAAATTGATCAAGTGTTGTTGAACATCATCGTGAATGCCGCGCAGGCCATGCCTGAGGGCAAGATGGGGCTCATCCACATCAAAACCGATTGCAACCAGGATCTGGTGTGGATCGACATTGAGGACAACGGACCTGGCATGACCCCAGCGGTTTTAGAAAAAATCTTTGATCCTTTCTTCACCACCAAAGGCCCAGGTCAAGGCACAGGGCTGGGGCTTTCTGTGTCTCGCAGCATCATCCAGCAACATGGTGGCACGCTCAGCGCCACCAGCTCGGTGGGTGTGGGCACGACCTTCAAGATCACCCTGCCTATCAAACGCCATTTGGCATAAGGACGACCATGACCGCCCATCACGAATCTTTTGATGCCAGCCAATACAAAGTGTTGTGCGTGGACGATGAGCCCAATATTTTGTCTGCGCTGCGCAGAATGCTGAGCTTGGAAGGCTTTGAAGTCTTTACCGCAGAAGGCGGCGCGCAAGCCTTAGAGCTACTGGCCAAGCAACCCATTCAGGTGATCATCTCCGACATGCAAATGCCAGAGATGAATGGCGCCCAATTGCTCGAGCAAGTGACCCAGCAGTGGCCCCAAACCATGCGGCTATTGCTCACGGGAGCCTCGGATGTGTCTGGCGCGATCGATGCCATCAACCAAGGGGCCATCTACCGCTACATTGCCAAACCGTGGAACGATGAGGAATTGCTGAGCACCATCAAATCAGCCATCGACTATGGCACCTTGGTGAACCAACACGATCGGCTGCAAGCTCTGACCGAGGCTCAAAAAGAATCCCTCAATGAAATGGTGGACACACTCGAGTCACGCGTGAAAGAGCGCACCAAGGATTTGCGCGACGCCTACATGGCGTCCATCAAATCGTTCTCCAATTTGCTGGAGTTGCGCCGCCCTGATTTGCTACCGCATTCCCGCCGTGTGGCCACCTTGTCCATGAAAACGGCCAAGCTGGCAGGCTTAGGGGAAGATCAATGCCAGGCCATCTTCATCGCGGGTCTGTTGCATGACATTGGCAAGATTGGACTGAGCGACCGGGTGTTGAACACCAAATTCATCGAACTCCCGCTCGCTGATGGCAAGGTCTACCGCACCCACACCACGCTAGGTGAAGCCACCTTGAGTGCGCTGCCAGACATGACAGAGGTGGCAGCCATCATTCGTTCGCACCACGAGTACTTCAATGGCTCGGGCTTTCCAGATGCGCTCGTTGGCGACGCCATCCCGATTGGCGCGCGCATTGTGGCGATTGCGGAGGCTTTTGAAGAGTTGCAATCGGGCGATTACGCCAAAGAAAAAAGCACCCCTGCAGATGCCGTGCGTGTGATCACCAGCAACCGTGGCATTTTGTTTTGCCCTGTGATGACCGACCTCTTCATCAAGGCACTACGCGGCGGTTGAATCAACAAAGGTCACTGACGCGCTGTGCGCACATTGGGCGGCATGGCTTGCGGGTGGCTGGTGCGCCAAGGGTTGATGTCTAAGCCACCGCGACGCGTGTAGCGCGCATAGACCTCGAGACGCAGCGGTTGGCAGCGTCGGGTGATGTCCATGAAGATGCGCTCCACGCACTG
>JAVLFR010000191.1:0-9645 GCA_046052785.1 Limnohabitans sp.
CTGGCGGTTGGGCGGCCATCAGCTTGGCCTTGTGGGGTGTCTTCATCACCATGGCGGGGATGCTAATTCCCTCATGCACCTTGACATTCGTGGCCACGCAATGGGCGCATCGCAACCGCGACATGCTGGCCGTCAAAGCCTTCAAAGCGGGCATGGCGCCGATTGTCATTGCGCTGCTGATTGCCACCGGTTGGCTGCTGACGGGTAGTCACGACAACCCAGCGCGGGACTGGCCCCTGTGGCTGGTTGCGGCTGCCACGACGCTGTTGGTGTGGAAAACCAAAACACATATGTTGGTGTTGCTGGCCATCGGCGCATTGTTAGGCGCACTGGGCTGGATTTAAACGACCGCAGTCCGCTGACGTCGCGCCTCATACAAGCACACACCACTGGCCACCGACACGTTCAAGCTCTCGACCCCACCACACATGGGAATGCTGATGAGCTCGTCACAGGTTTTGCGCGTGAGCTGCCGCATGCCGTCTCCCTCTGCACCCAACACCAAAGCGGTAGGTCCTTTGAGATCGACTTGATACAAGGTCTTGGGCGCATCATCACTGGTGCCGATGACCCAAATATTGCGCTCTTTGAGCTCGGTCAAAGTGCGTGCCAAATTGGTCACCATGAAATAAGGCACGGTTTCGGCCGCACCGCTGGCCACTTTGGCCACGGTGGCGTTGATGCCCACTGCGTGGTCTTTGGGGGCAATCACCGCATGCGCACCGGCTCCGTCTGCCACGCGCAAACAGGCGCCCAGGTTGTGCGGGTCGGTCACGCCATCGAGGACCAAGATCAAAGGTGATTCGATTTTCTCGATGCCTTCTAGCAACTCGTCCAACGAATGCACCATCTTAATTTCACTCACGCGTGCCGCCACACCCTGGTGGCCATGGCCGCCTGAGAGCTTGGCCAAACGAGGGCCATCGGCTTCGATCAAACGAATACCAGCTTCGGTGGCACGGTCCACAAATTGACGCATGCGCGCATCGCGGCGTGTGGGATCGACGTAAATTTCGATGACGGATTGCGGCGCTGTTTTAACGCGCACGCCCACGGCATGAAAGCCGAAGAGAACTTTGGGAGCTGAAGACATAGGGTGGGATTATCCCTTGACCTGTCCCGCCTCAATCGTGATGGCCTGTTCGCAGCGCGCCGCCAGTTTCAAATCGTGCGTCACCAACACCAGCGTGGTGCCCAATTCTTTATTTAACGCAAACATCAAATCCATGATGCGCTCGCCGCTGGCGTGGTCTAGGCTGCCCGTGGGCTCATCGGCCAACAGCAGCGTGGGCTTGACCACAAAGGCGCGGGCCAAGGCCACGCGTTGTTGTTCACCACCCGACAACACTTTGGGGTAGTGGCCCAAGCGCTCGCCCAAGCCCACGCGCACCAACATATCTTTGGCGGTGGCTCTTGGGTAGGGCAAACCTGCGAGCTCTAGCGGCAGCATGACGTTTTCAAGCGCGGTCATATTGCCCAAGAGCTGAAAGCTTTGAAAGACAAAACCGATTTGTCGTGCGCGCAATGCGGCACGGGCGTCTTCGTTCATCGCAAACATGTCCACACCACTCAGCCAAACTGTGCCCTGTGTGGGGGTGTCGAGCCCCGCCATGATGGACAACAAGGTGCTTTTGCCCGAGCCGGATGCCCCGACAATAGCCAAGGACTGTCGAGGCAAGAGACTGAAGTCGATATCGCGGAGAATGTGCAGAGTGCCGCTGGCGTCTTGCACCGATTTGGACATATGCGAGACCGCCATCAACGGTGAAGTAGATAGGGATGATTTTTCTAATGAAAGCTGGGTCATGAAGCGCAATGGGTTGTTAAGACGTGACTTTAACTTGGGTGCGGTGGGCGCTGGTTTGTTGGGGGCAATTGGCTATCTGTCTAGCCTCGGCACAGCTTCAGCACAGCAAAGCGTCATCACTTCATCTGGCCGAGGCATGGAAGGCGAGATCACCTCAACGGGTCCAAAGCGTCGCAGTGGCCAACCCCCACAAAACAACGTGCCACCCCCTGGCTCCGCCCCGGCTCCAGGGACCATGCCTGCTGCCACGATCTTGGTGTTGGGTGACTCGCTGAGCGCCGAATACGGTATTCCACGCGGCAAAGGCTGGGTCGCGCTGTTGGCCGAAAAGTTACAAGCCGAGCGCCCCGATGTGCGCGTGGTCAACGCCAGCATCAGTGGCGACACCACGGCAGGGG
The DNA here is from genome assembly GCA_046052785.1 of Limnohabitans sp. GTDB lineage: Bacteria > Pseudomonadota > Gammaproteobacteria > Burkholderiales > Burkholderiaceae_C > Limnohabitans. The sequence continues at coordinate 2,206 of JAVLFR010000191.1, forward strand.
GCCGCTCTCGCCTACCCGCCATGCTGGAGCAAGTGCGCCCCGTGCAAGTGGTGATTGAACTCGGCGGTAACGATGCGCTGCGAGGTCTTGACTTAGACAGCACGCAAAACAACCTGGAAGCCATGATCCAAGCTTGCCGCGCTGTCAATGCACGTGTGGTTTTGGTCGGCATGCAAATCCCACCCAACTACGGGCCCGACTACAGTGCCAAGTTTTCGGTGATGTTTGCCAACCTGGCTAAAAAATACCGCACTGGCCTGGTTCCTTTTTTCCTCAAAGGTGTGGCCGATGTCCCCGAGGCCACCTCGCTGTTCCAACCTGACCGCATTCACCCCAAAGCTGAAGCGCACCCGCGCATGTTGGGCAATGTGTGGCCTGAGATCAAAAAGAATTTATAAGCTGTGAGTGTGACCTTTATTTCAGCGCAAGACGCGCTTGAGCGCATGGCGATTCCGCTTGGCGCACCCGGCGGCTTCAGCACCCTGATCGATGCACGCAGCGAAGACGAGTACGCGCTCGACCATTTGCCTCACGCCGTCAACTGGCCTTCGCTCAACAACGAAGAACGCATCTTCGTGGGCACCATGTACAAACAAGTGGGCGCGTTCGAGGCTCAAAAGCATGGCGCCGCGATGGTGGCTGCCAACATTGCGAGACACATCCAACGCGAAGTGTTGGAGCTTCCCAAGCACTGGCAGCCCCTGATTTACTGTTGGCGTGGCGGCAAGCGCAGCGGGTCGCTGTCGCTGGTGTTGGGCCAAATTGGCTTCAAAGTGAACTTGATTGAAGGCGGTTACAAAGCGTTTCGCGCGGCCATGGTGGAAGACATTCCTAAACGCGTGGCACCTTTGCAGTTCAAAGTCATCTCTGGACCGACGGGCTCTGGCAAGACACGTTTGCTTTATGAACTGGCAGCCGAAGGCGCGCAAGTGCTCGACCTGGAAGAACTTGCTTGTCACCGCAGCTCAGTGCTCGGTCATATTCCTGGCCAAGCGCAGCCCAGTCAAAAACGCTTTGACACTTTGGTGTGGCAAGCACTGCGCAGTTTCGATCCCACGCGCCCAGTGTTTGTCGAGTCAGAAAGCCGCAAGGTGGGTAACCTGTCGATTCCTGAATCCCTGATGTTGGCGATGCGCGAAAGTCCATGCTTTGAGCTGCACCTCAGCCTGGATGAACGCGTGGCGTTGCTGATGGAAGACTACCCATTTTTTGTGACTGACCCTGCGCTCTTTTGTCACCGCTTAGATGCCCTGGTGGCCATTCGAGGCAAGGCGGTGGTCGAGGCTTGGAAAACCCAAATTGACTCGGGTCAAATTGAGAACGTGGTGCGGGACCTGCTGGTGCTGCACTACGACCCCACCTATGCCGCGTCCATGGTGCGCAATTTCACACAAACGGGTCAAGCCACCGCATGCGTGGCTGACGATCGCCACCCGCACAGTTTGCGCAAGCTGGCAAAGCTGATGGTGACCAACTAAGGCAGCCCCAGTCGCTGCAGCCCTTGGCGTCATCGAGCTCAGCGTTGCAGTTGCGCGGCCTGCAGGGCTTGCAAGATATCCGCTTGCAAATCACCGACGTCTTCAAGTCCAATGCACAAACGCACCAGATGCGACGAATGCAAGTGAGACAAAGAATGCACGCGGCTAGTCGCCATGTTGTAAGGCATCACCAAACTCATGGGGCCGCCCCAGCTGTAGCCAATCTTGAAGAGCTGCAAAGCATCACAAAACGCATCGACTTGCACAGATGAGAAACGCCCGTCGAACACCACGCTGAAAATACCTGCGGCCTGACCCTGCGGCGCAAGCTCTGTCACACACAGTTGCTGCCAATGCAGGTGGCCGGGTGAGCCTGTGAGCGCAGGATGTAGCACTTGAGTGAATTCGGGCTGCGATGCACACCACGAGGCCAAGTGGCGCGCCGCCCTGTCTTGCGCTTGGTAGCGCAGTGGCATAGATGCCAAGGAGCGCAGCACCATCTCGGCATCATTTGCGCCCACACCAGTGCCCAAACGCATGTGACTGAGTTTCAACACACGCGCCAATTCATCGCTGCGTGTGACGATGCTGCCCATCAACACATCGCCGCCACCACTGGGGTATTTGGTCAGCGCATGAATGGTCAAGTCCACGCCCAGCTCGCCCTGCCCTGGCGTGAGATCAAACGCATTGAACGCCAGACCTGCGCCCCAGGTGTTGTCGAGCGCGCACAACACACCCCGCGCTTTGCAAAGACGCACCAAAGCCACGAGGTCTGGAAACTCCATCGTCACAGAACCAGCCGCTTCAAGCCACACCAAGCGCGTGCGTGATGTGATGCGAGCAGCCAAGTCATTCACATCCAGGGGGTCATACACCTGGTGCGAGATGCCAAACTGCGTCAGTTCGCCCTCAGCCAACGACTTGTTGGGTGCGTAAGCGTTATCAGGGATCAACACCTCATCGCCGTTTTTAAGCAACGCCAAATCCACATGTGCAATGGATGCCAAACCGCTGGGCGTGAGAATGCAATGTGTGCCACCTTCGAGCGTGGCCAAGCGTTCTTCTAACGTGAACGTGGTGGGCGTGCCGTGCAAGCCGTAGGTATATGCTGACTTGTCGATCCAGGTGCGCGTGCGCATGGCCGCCACATTGGGGAATATCACCGTCGAGGCTTTGAAGACCCCCACTTGTGGGGCTTCAAATTCTGCGGGAGGAAGATAGGGGTGGTGGATCAGGTCGGTGCTGCGAGTCATGCACCGATATTAAACCTTCCACTTCTCCAAAAGTGCCGCGGGACGCATGTTGTCATACGGCTCGAACGGTTGGTGAATCCATGGGTTGGTGGGCAAGTAATCGACTGAAAAATCAGGCGCAAAAGCAGACACGCCTTTGGTCCAAATCACAGCCGTGCGCATCTCGGTAATGGGCGTGTAGTTGTTTTTGAGTTGGTCCACCACGGCCTTGAGGGTGTGGCCGGTGTCAGCCAAGTCGTCCACCAACAACACACGCCCTGCAATTTCGCCTTTGGGAGTGGTGATGAAGCGGGCAATGTCCAAATGGCCTTGCACGGTCCCCGCGTCAGCGCGGTACGAGCTGGTCGACATGATGGCCAAAGGTTTGTCGAAAATGCGCGACAAGATGTCACCAGGGCGCATACCGCCTCGTGCCAGGCACAAAATGGTGTCGAATTCCCAGCCTGATTGGTGAATCTTGATAGCGAGTTTTTCGATGAGGTTGTGGTACTCGTCGTAAGACACGTACAGGTGTTTGCCGTCTTCAGTCAACATGATGCGGTCCTTTAGAAATTTAAGCGATGTAGGGGTGGGTCAACAAAATGGTGTGGTCCCGGTCGGGGCTGGTGGACACCATGTGAATGGGCACGCCAGTGGTGGCGGCAATGCGGTTGAGGTAATGCTGCGCCGCCTTGGGCAGCAGCGCATAGTCGGTCACACCCACGGTGCTGTCGGTCCAGCCAGGAAGAGTTTCATAGATGGGGGTGCAACGCGAAATCTCGTCTGCGCCCATGGGCAAGATGTCAATTTTTTCGCCATCCAACTCGTAGCCCACGCACAAGAGCAATTCGCTCAAACCGTCAAGAACGTCTAGCTTGGTGATGCAAAGGCCAGACAAGCCATTGACTTGCGCACTGCGCTTGAGCAACGCCGCATCAAACCAACCGCAACGACGGGCCCGACCCGTGGTGGTGCCCTTCTCTGCGCCTACAGTGGCCATGTGGTAACCAGGTGTGCCTTCGGTTTCCCAATCGAGTTCGGTGGGAAATGGTCCGCCCCCGACGCGGGTGCAATACGCTTTGGTGATGCCCAAGATGTAGTGGAGCAAGCCCGGGCCCACGCCTGCACCAGCCGCGGCGTTACCCGCCACGCAGTTGCTGGAGGTGACGAAGGGGTAGGTGCCGTGATCGACATCAAGCAAGGTGCCTTGTGCGCCTTCAAACAACAGGTTGGCCCCTGCCTGATGGGCTTCGTTCAATTCGCGCGACACATCCGCCACCATTGGCAAGATCTCCTTGGCATAGGCCATGGCTTCTTTGTAAACCGTGTCAAAGTCCACCGCAGGCGCGTGCAATATGTCAGTCAACACATGGTTGTGCAACTCAAGGTTTTCGCTTAATTTGGTGGCGAAGCGCTCGGGGTGCTTGAGGTCTTGAACACGCAACGCCCGACGTGCAATTTTGTCTTCATAGGCAGGACCAATGCCGCGACCGGTGGTGCCAATCTTGGCGGTACCCGCTTTTTCTTTGGCGGCCTCACGCGCGATGTCAATCGCAGCGTGGTAGGGCAAGATCAAAGGACAGGCTTCGCTGATGCGCAAGCGCGAGCGCACTTCGACGCCTGCTTTTTCAAGCCCCGCAATTTCCTCTAACAATTTCGGCGCAGACAGCACCACGCCGTTGCCGATGTAGCACTTCACGCCAGGACGCATGATGCCGCTGGGAATCAAGTGCAAAGCGGTTTTGACACCATTGATAACCAAGGTGTGACCCGCGTTATGTCCGCCCTGAAAACGCACCACACCCGTTGCGGTTTCGGTGAGCCAATCGACCAATTTGCCTTTGCCTTCATCACCCCACTGGGTGCCAACCACCACGACGTGACGGCCAGGGGTCGCGACCACGGTTTGTCCTACGGGTTTGCTCATATCAACTTCACTTGCTAAAAAATTAAAAGGCCTCAACCGCCTAAATGGCTTGCACAGTCCATTGGCCGGCAACTTGGATCAGTTCACGATCGCAGTTGAATTCATCAACTTCACTTTCATGTCCTGGCAACACGCAGACCACGGTTTGGCCGTCGGCGCGCAAGGCAGCGATGGCCTCGCGCAAACCCAAGGCAGCGCCCCAAGGTGCGCGAATGGCCGCTTGCAGGGCACGCTCAGGCACCACGGTGACGAGCTCTTTGAGGTCTAAACTAAATCCGACTGCAGGCCGTTTACGGCCAAACACGGCACCCACTTCGTCGTAGCGACCACCGCGCACCAAAGCATCGCTGGCCCCTGGCACATAGATGGCAAAACGCACCCCGCTGTAATAGGCATAGCCTCGCAGATCAGCCAAATCGAAAGTGATGGCCACATCACTCAACTCCGCAGCAATTTGTCGTAAATCGGCCAAGGCTTGCAAAACCTCAGGCCATTGGGCGAAGGCTTTTTCAGCCTGGTCCAACACAGACGCATCGCCGTACAGACCTGCCAAAGCGACCAACGCGGTGCGAACAGAGCTGGGCAGGTGTTGAGCCAAGGTGTGCACGGCCGAGGTGTCTTTGGCAGCCAGGGCATTGTGCAACGCGTCGCGTTGGTTGGCAGTCAGGCTGACGCCACTGAGCAAGGCAGGCACGACGCGAGCGTCGCTCAAATCCACGGTGCAATGACTGATGGAGACGGCTCGTAAGCTGTCCAAAGCCAAGTGCAGTACCTCAAGGTCTGCCTCAATCCCCGCATGACCATAAATTTCTGCACCAAACTGCAAAGGTTCACGGGTCGCAAAGGGGCGGTCTGGCCGCGTATGCAGCACTGGGCCGCAGTAACACAGACGCGTCACGCCAGCACGGTTGAGCAAATGGGCATCAATGCGGGCAACTTGGGGCGTGGTGTCGGCGCGCAAACCCAAGGTGCGACCAGAAAGCTGATCGACCAGTTTGAAAGTTTGTAGATCAAGCGCCCGACCAGTGCCTGATAGCAAAGAATCCAGGTATTCGAGCAACGGGGGCATGACCAGCTCGTAGCCATAGCTTCTGGCTGCGTCTAAATAAAGACGACGCAACTCTTCAATGTGCCGGGCCTCAGAGGGCAGAACATCGGCGATGTGATCCGGCAGAACCCAAGCAGACATGAAATAAGGAGAGGCTGTTAAAACGGAGATTTTACAGGGCTTATCACCCTCATCCGAGCCACCAGAGCATCAAAAGTCCCGCCCCGATACAGACCAAGCCAAAAAAACGGATTTGACCGTCTTGCAGCGTCATGAGTTGCGCCATTTTGTCTCGCCACCCCTGGGGCGAGATGAATGGGAAGATGCCTTCGACAATCAGCATCAAGCCAAACGCGACCCACAGCGTTTCGCTGTCAAAGCTCATAAGCGGGGCCGGTTACTTCTTTGGTGCTGATGCACCGCCACCGCCACTGCCCCGCAGCGCTTTGAAAAAGTCGCTGGAGGGGTCGACCACCATCACATCGCTCTTTTTGCTGAATGTGGTTTTGTAGGCTTCCAAGCTGCGGTAGAACTGCGCGAAATTGGGGTCACGGCCAAAAGACTCGGCATACAAACGCGCGGCTTCAGCATCGCCCTCGCCTTTGATTTTTTGCGCTTCGCGGTAGGCGTTGGCCACCGTCACTTCGCGCTGACGGTCGGCATCGGCGCGAATTTTTTCGCCTTCGGCGGCACCTGTCGAACGCAGTTCGTTTGCCACACGCTTACGCTCAGCTTCCATACGGCGGTAGACGGATTCGGTGATGGCGTCCACATAGTCAGCACGGGTGATGCGCACGTCAATCACGTCCACGCCCCATGGCTTGGCACCTTTGACAGCAGCCAACACTTCGCGCTTGACATCGCTGAGCAAATCATCGCGCTTGAGCGAAAGCAGTTCTTTGACGGTGCGTTTGTTGATTTCTTCTTGAAACGCGTTACGCACCACGCGGGCCAATTGCACAGCCCCAGCGTTTTCATCCAGTCCCACATTACGGATGTATTGCGAAGGATCGGTGATGCGCCAACGGGCGTACCAATCAATCACCACGCGTTGTTTTTCCGCCGTCAGCATCGGCTCGGTGTCCGCGTTGTCGAGCGTGAGCAAACGCTTATCAATGTAGCTCACGTTTTGAAACGGGGGCGGCATCTTGATGTTCAAGCCTGGCTCGGTGATGACGTTCTTGATTTGACCAAAGGAATAGACCACGCCAAACTGGCGCTGGTCCACCACAAATAAGGAGGAACTCAGCAGCGCCAAAGCGACTAAGGCAGAGGAAATATAAAGACCAATTTTATTTTGTTGCATGTTCGGCTCCCCTATCAACGGCCATCACGGTCGCGCAAACGGCCATCGCGTGCGCGCACATCCGAAGCTGGCGCACTTGGGTTGTTGGTTGCGTTGTTCTGTGCCGTATCAGCAGGCTGAACTGCCACACTGGGCTGGCCCGCTTGTTGGATGATTTTGTCTAACGGTAAATACAGCAAATTAGAGCCTTGCTTGGTATCGACCAGCACTTTGGTGGTGTTGGTGTAAATCTGCTGCATCGCATCGATGTACAAACGGTCACGCATGACTTGCGGAGACTTTTGATATTCGCCAACCAAAGACTTGAAACGCTGCGCATCACCCTCCGCTTGGGCCACGATTCGCGCTTTGTAACCATCGGCTTCTTGCTTCAAACGCGAGGCCGCACCCACAGCACGCGGCACCACATCCTGTCTCTTATACACATCTGACGCTGCCGACGATAA
>JAVLFR010000192.1:0-12095 GCA_046052785.1 Limnohabitans sp.
GCTCAAGCCCAGCCAACATCGCCTGATAGGCATTTGCCACGTCTTGCGGTGGGCCTTTGACGCCCAGTTCAATGTGCCGCCCATGCTCAGGGTGGTCTACGCTCGGGAGACTGAACACCTTGACGCCAACAAAGTCCCGCTCCAAAGCCTCCATGAGGGGCGTCAGCGTGGCTTCCATTGAGCCATACACCACCACAGACTTTTCAAGCCAAGCTTCGTTTTGGAACAGGTGCGGGTAATAGGTGTCCAGCACCCACGCCATCATCGGCCAAGCCATGACAGGAAAACCGGGCACGAAGTGAACCACCCCTTGACCCGCACCTTTTGAGGTGAAACCTGCAATCTTGTTGTAGGGGTTGGGAATGATCGTTGCGCCTACGGGAAACACGCCCATATTGAGTCGATGGATGTTGTCAGGGCGGTTGGGCTCGTAGGGCACGCCCTGCTCTTTGGCCGTGTCTTGAATGCGCTCGCGAATCAAAGCTTCGGCTTGCGGGTGCAAGGCGAGGTCCACACCCAAAGCCTTGCCGGCGCATTGACGGGTGTGGTCATCGGGGGTGGCGCCAATGCCACCACATGAAAACACAATGCTGTGGCTGTCAAAGGCTCGCGCCAAGGTGCGCGTGATGCGCTCTGGGGAGTCGCCCACGTAGTCGGCCCAATCTAGAGACAAACCACGTGCACCCAAGAGCTCAATGAGTTTGGGCATGTGCTTATCGGCGCGCTTGCCCGAGAGAATTTCATCGCCAACGATGATCAGGCCAAACTCTGGACGAGAGCTAGGTAACGCGTTACTGGAGGGAAGGTGGGGGTTGACTGGGTTCATCCGGAGATGCTACCTCGGGCAGCGGCACTGAGGCGCCCATCACCACCGTATCCGACTGCGCACGCAGGGCTTCTAGGGCCGCCAAACTGTAATGCGTGAACCACAACGAGGTGAAAGCAAATACCAAGGCATAAATCCAAATTGCCACAGGAATCAGCAGCAAAAATGCGGCTGCAAAGACAGCACCTGAGGCCCACACGATGCTGGGCAAGGCCCCCAAATAACCCGTCAAGACCCCAATCATGAGCAACCAAAATCGGTGTTGGCGGCCAATCGCAATGCGCTCGTCACGGCTGGCATGTGTCACCAAAGCGTCGTAGACCATGACACGGTAACTCAGCCACCCCCAAATCAGGGGAGGAATCACAAACATCAAAGGCGGCACCGCCCAAAGTGGCAAGGTGATGAACATGGCCACCATGGCCGCCATGGTGGAGCCAAGGGTCCACACCAAACTCGACAGCGTGGTGCCGCCTTGCTTGAGGGCCAAGTGCGCAAAGCGCCGCTGCGCCACGAGGTCCACCAAAGCCGGCGTCATCATCAAAGACACCGCCAGCAAAGACACCACCACCAGCACGGGGGTGATGGCAAAAATCACCACCAAAGGCACCATGACCGCTTGCAAGCCATCGGCACCCTTGTCTTGCAGCCACGCCATCATGCTTTGCAGGACTTGCCAGGACGACAGCATGTCGCGCACCCAGTCTTGTGTGGGCGTCCAATAAAAATAACCCCAACTCACCGACACCACCAGCAACATGGCCAGCGGCAACAGGGACAGGGTGATCACACGTGGCATAAAGCAATAAGCCACCGAGCGCCAAAAAGAATCCAAAAACAAATGCATGCCAAAAGCATACCGCAGCAATTTAGCGTGGGGATGAAAAACCCAAGGCACACATGAATCGTTTGATACCCAATCGCTGCTGCGACCAGAAACCTTCGCCGTAATCAACCCCCTGCTCCACTTGGTCACGGATGCCAGTGGGCTCGAAACGCAGATCGAAGTTAGCGGTTCCAAACATGATGTCCCACCATGGCAAAAGCACGCCAAAGTTGTGGCCACCTAGAACCCGCTTTGCGCCTTGGGATGTTTCATGCCCCAAACCAATGGCATGGTGCAGGCGATGAAACCTGGGACTGACCCACACCCGTTCGCCCCATCGGCCAAAGCTGAGGCGTAAATTGGCATGCTGAAAATTTTCAAACAACTGCGTGATGGCCACCACCGCGACAAACTGCGAGGGGGCGATGCCAATGAGTTGCGCCACCCCCACCCAAATGACGGCGCCCAGTAGATCGTCCAACAAGTGGTTGCGGTTGTCGGTCCATTGCGTCATCTGACGCTGCGAATGGTGCAGCGCATGCAAGGCCCACCACCAGTGCCATTGGTGTTGCGCGCGGTGCAGCCAATAGTTGACAAAGTCAAACACCACCAAGTAAATCAACAAACTCACCCAAGGCCCATCCGTCACACCAGGCCAAACAGCGTCTAAATGAAAAGTGCCCACGCCTTGCACGCGCAGCTGACCCATCAAAAGATCCAGCACTGGATCAACCATCAAAAAGAGGGCCACGCGAAACAGCCCCAAGCGGTGAATGAGCGTGTAAATCACGTCGCTTCGAATGGCGGCTCGATCGGACACCGCCTCCACAGGTCGCCAGCGTTGCAGCGGCCCAATCACCACAAGCATGACGGCGATTTGAATCAGCCCCACCAGCAACCAACCTGTGCCCTCAAACACATCTTCTAAACGATTGCCCAAGCCCAAGGCAAACGCGATAGGCTGCATCACCTCCTCATACAAGGCGGACTGCGTGTTGGCAAAAAGGTCAATCAGCGTATCCATGCTTTGAATTGTGGATGGTCTCTGAGCGTGGCAAAGCAAAACCCTTTGGCTTTGAGGCCTTCAATCAAGGGCTCCAACACCCCAGGCGCCCAAGGGTCTTGGCGCGACCAAATACCCAAGTGCGCCATCAAAATATCGCCCGAGCGAATGTTATTCAAGGCACGTTGCTGCAGCAAACTGTTGGGAAACTTATCGCTGGGCAACTCGTCCCCCAAAAAGCCCGCATCGGCCCAACCCACATGCATGAATCCGCATTGCTTGGCCGACGTCAACAACGAGGGCGAGGTCTTACCCCCAGGCGCACGAAACAAAGGCAAGGGCTTGACGCCCGTGAGTTGCTCTAGGCGGGTGTTGGACAACTGCAATTGATCGCAATACCGCTGGCTGGTCCACACCTCGGTTTGGCCCTTGTTGGGCCCAGCGCTAGGACGCATCTGCCAGCTGCCGCGAGGCAGGTCGGATCGCCAATACACATGATCAAAGGTGTGGGAGGCAAAAGCATGCCCCTCAGCACCACGCGCCTTCCACCAAGGCGCCCAATACGCCCCCAAAGAACCATCGCCCTGTTGGGTCGGCTCGTTGGCCGCAAAGAACGTGACCTTGATATTTTGACGATTCAGCACATCCGCGATCAACGGGGCCACACCCATGTGGCCCGTGTCAAAGGTCAGATACAGCGGCTTGCTACAGGGGGCAGCGGCTTGGGCAGCCGCCATGGACAGGGACAAGGACACCCACAGCCCTGCCCACCTGCGCCATGAAACGCTTGAGCGTTTGGGCGCATCCACGCATGGCAGTGGGTGGTGCATGGTCAATAGCGTTTGGCGTGGTCGAGGGTCCAAATGCCGTGCGGCGATTTGCCCACTTTGACTTGACGCACCAGTTCGCCCGTGGCGATGTCAATCACGCTCATCTTTTTGATCCAACGCGAGGACACCAACAGCAACTTGCCATCTGCGGTAACTTCCATGCAGTCTGGCCCGCCTGGTGCTTTGAACTGCGACACAGACTCGAGCTTCATGTAATCGATCTTATTCACCGTGTTGGCCACTCGGTTGCCCACAAACACGTGGCGGCCATCGCCCACAGCGCGAAAGGCGTGCGCCCCTGCGCCTGTGGGAATCGACTTCACCCGCTTGGGTTGCAGGCCTGAGACGTCGAAGACCTCCACATGGTCACCACCTGTCATGCCGACCAGCAGATGTTTGTCATCTGGCGTGCCAAAGACGTCCGCGGGCATGGCACCCGTTTTCACACGCCATTTGAGAGTTTGCGTGGCCAAGTCAACGGCCACCAGTTCATCGCTGTCTTGCATGGTGGCGTAGGCCGTGGTGCTTTTGGTGTCAATCCAAATATGGCTGGGGGTTTTACCCGAAGGAATGCGCTTGGCCAAGGTCAAGTCTTTGCCATCCCAGCGGTAAATGTCGATGTGGTTCAAGCGATTGGCCACGGTGACAAACCATTTCATATCGGGCGAAAAGCGCAACTGGTATGGGTCCAAAGTGCCGCGCACCACGCGTTGGACTTCAGCGGTGCGTGGATCGATGAAGGTGAGTGAATCGCCCCCTGCGTTGGCCACGATGACCGATTTTTCATCAGGCGTGAGGTAGAGGTGGTGCGGCTCTTTGCCCGTTGGGATACGCCGAGTTTCTTTCCAGGTGACGGGGTCAATCACGCTGACATTGGCTTCCAGCGAGTTCAGCACAAATATAGGATGTCCCGCATGCGCAGAGGACGCCAAGAGCAGCAAGCCAGCCAAAGCCAGCGTGAAAGATTGAATCAACAACACAAAAACACCTTGAAAAATCTATGCCCAGTGTAACGAGCAGGGCATTGGCCCTGCTAACGCTAGGCTTGACTTGGGTTGCGTTTCCTTGACGCAGCGCAAACAAGCCCTAGGTGCCAGGCGAATTTAAGTGTTGGTCGCCAGTTGCTGCAACTCCACGTCACTGATCCAGCGCCATTCACCAGGGGCCAATTCCGCGGGCAGCGGCATGGCCCCAATTTGCGACCGATGCAAGCCCACCACTTTGTTGCCCACAGCGGCCAACATGCGCTTGACTTGGTGGTATTTGCCCTCGGTCAAGGTCAAGCGCAGGTGGTGGTCAGCCACCGCCTCACAGGCGGCTGCTTTGACGGGCTTGGGCGAGTCGTCCAGCACCACCCCCGCCAAGAGGCGTTGCACTTGTGTGTCATCCAGCGGGTCATCCGTGGTCACCTCATACACCTTGGGCACGTGGTGACGGGGCGAGCTCATGCGATGAATCAACGGGCCATCGTCGGTCAGCACCAACATGCCCGTGGTGTCTTGGTCTAAGCGCCCCACCGCCTGCACCCCTTGCACGGCACTTTTTTGCGGACGTTGACGCAACGCTGGTGGCAGCAAGGTGTACAGGCTGGGCCAAGCGGAGGGCTTGTGCGAGCACTCGTAGCCGGCGGGCTTGTGCAGCAGCACATAGGCTTTGGCGTGGTAGGGCCACAGCACGCCTTGCACCTCGAACGGCAAACCTTCCCGCACGGCCACGTCTGCCAAGGCATCGTCACAGGCCACCAAGCCCTCGCCCAAATCAATCTGCACCAGTCCCCGTTGAATCAAGCCCGCACAAATACGGCGTGTGCCAAAACCTTGGGAGTACAAAATATCTTGCAATTGCATACCGCGATCGTAAACTGAACCCACCATGAAACCCAGCTCACACTACTTAACCTGCCACGGCTTCAACATCCACTACACCGCCTGGGGCGACGTCTCACTGCCCGTGGTGATAGCTTGGCACGGGTTGGCGCGCACAGGCCGTGACTTTGATGCCTTGGCCGAACAACTGAGTGACAGCTACCGTGTGATTTGTCCTGACACCATTGGCCGGGGGTTGAGCCAGTGGAGCAGCGCCCCCAAAGAAGACTACAGCTTTGCCACTTACGCGCGCATCACACTCGATTTGATGGACGCACTTCACATTGAAAAAACCCACTGGATTGGCACCTCCATGGGCGGTGCCTTGGGGCTGGTGTGCGCCGCGGCGCTTGAGCTTCCCGCCTTCAAGGGCCGCGTTCGCAGCCTGGTGTTGAATGACATCGCGCCTGAAATTTCAGGGGTGGCCGTCGAACGCATCAAAGCCTATGCAGGCCAACCTCCTGCATTTGACACCGTGCCCGAACTGGAAGCTTTCTTTCGTGCCGCCTACGCGCCCTTTGGCTTTCAGACCGATGCCCAGTGGACCCACCTGACCGAGACCTCCACACGCCGCCTGCCCGATGGTCGTGTCACACCGCACTACGACCCCAGCATCACCCAGCAGTTTTTCCGTGAAGTGCCTGAGTACCCCATGTGGGCGGAGTACGACGCGCTGAACATTCCTGTGATGGTGTTGCGGGGGGCCCACTCGGATTTGATTTCGACTGACACCCTCCACGCCATGCACATGCGCGGCCCAGGCGCCAAAGGCTTGCTGCGCACCCAAGAAATTGCTGGTTGTGGCCATGCCCCTGCCTTGAACGTCCCCGCGCAATGGGACTTGATCATCGATTTTTTGAAGGCTGCGGGCTAAGGCGAAACCCACAGCGGGTGCTTGTGCATCACGGCTACAAAGTCTTCTGAAGCCTCAAAAGCGCTCAGCCACTGAGCCAGTTGCGGCCAAGCTTGTGCCTCAAACCATGCACGGTCCGTGCGCGCGAACTGGCGCACAAAAGGCGCCACACACACATCCAGCAAGCCCCACTGCGGGCCCGATAAATAGGCTTGGGTTTGCAAGCGCTGTTGCCAACGCATCAACAATGCCGACGCCTGTTCACGGTGCGCCAAGCCGTCGGTTAAGCCAAAGCGCTGTGGGTATTTGTAGCGGTCTAAATGCACTTTGAATTCGCCATCATTCAGCGCAATCCCGTCATGGGTGAACGCCCATGCTTGGGGCGTGTCAGGCAGCCAGGCCTGTGGGTCGTTGTGATGCAAAGCCCACAACATGATGTCGAGGCTTTGCGCCAACACCTCGCCCGTGGACAGGCACAACACCGGCACTGTGCCCTGGGGCGAGGCTGCCAACATCGCTGCGGGCTTGGCTTTCAACGCAACCTCGCGGTGCTCGTAGGCAACGCCGCTGACACGCAGGGCCAAACGTGCGCGCATGGCGTAGGGGCAGCGACGAAATGAATAAAGAAGGTGCATCAAAAAAGCTGAGTAACCAATGTGTCAGCCTGAGGTGGTCAATCAAGATGGCGTCAGGAAGAATAGATGTGGGACCGTATCTTAAATAAACGGGCTTATTCAGCCAAGGAGACAAGACATGCAACGCCGTCAATTTTTTCAAAACTCAGCCCTCGTCACCTCGGGCGCACTCGCTGGATGTGCAACGCCAGGGTTTGCATCGGGCAGTCCCAAGACGCCCTTTAAGGTGCCAGCCACCTACATTCCCATCGTCGGTTCCGATGAAATGTTTCCCGTCCGCCGTATTTACTGCATTGGTCGCAACTATGCGGCACATGCCCGCGAAATGGGTTCTGACCCCACACGTGAGCCGCCCTTCTTCTTCCAAAAACCGACCGATGCCATTCAGTATGTCGCCGCAGGCACGGTGGCTGACCACCCCTATCCCACGCTGACCAAAAACTACCACTACGAAGCCGAACTGGTCGCCGTTCTGGACAAAGGCGGTCGCAACATCCCGCTCGACAAAGCCCTCGACCTGGTCTATGGCTACACCCTCGGGCTTGACATGACACGCCGCGATTTGCAACGCGGCATGGGTGATGAAAAGAAACCGTGGGAAATTGGCAAGAGCTTTGACAAATCTGCGCCCATCGGCGCTGTGCACAAACTGGCACAAACTGGCCATTTCCTCAAAGGCGACATCTGGCTCAAAGTCAACGGTCAAATCAAACAAAAAGCCAACTTGAACCAAATGATTTGGTCTGTGGCAGAACAAATCAACAAGTTATCGGAAGCCTTTGAGTTGTTCCCTGGTGACATCATTTACTCTGGCACGCCCGAAAACGTCGGCCCTGTGGTGCGTGGTGATGTGATTGAGATGCACATCGACGGGTTGCCCAATCTGAGCGTGAAAATCGTTTAAGCGCTCTCAGGTCACGGGCGCTGGGTTGAACAACACCAAGGCGTTGTGCAATTTCCAGTGCTCGGCCCAGGTTTTTTTGCGGCCGCTGGCGACTTCGAGCATCAGCTCAAAAAGCTCGGTGCCCACTTCCTCAATCGTATGAGAGCCGTCAGCAATCGTGCCGGCGTTCACGTCCATCAGGTCGTGCCAACGACGTGCCAGATCGGTGCGGGTGGCCACTTTGATGACGGGCACCTCCGCCAAGCCATAAGGCGTCCCGCGCCCCGTGGTGAACACATGCAAGTTCATCCCCGCAGCCAATTGCAGCGTACCGCAAATAAAATCACTTGCAGGCGTGGCCGCATAAATCAAGCCTTTTTGTTGGAGCTTTTCACCTGGCGACAACACACCCGAAATAGGGGCAGTGCCTGACTTGACGATGGAGCCCATGGCTTTTTCAACGATGTTGGATAACCCGCCCTTTTTGTTGCCCGGCGTGGTGTTGGCACTGCGGTCTGCTTTGCCGCGAGCCAAATACGCGTCATACCACGCCATCTCTCGAATCATGGCTTGCGCGACGTCGGGGGTGGTGGCGCGTGAGGTGAGTTGGTCGATGCCGTCGCGCACTTCTGTGACCTCCGAAAACATCACGGTTGCGCCTGCACGCACCAAGAGGTCTGAGCAATAGCCCACCGCGGGATTAGCCGTCACGCCAGAAAACGCATCACTGCCGCCGCACTGCACGCCCACCACCAGTTCGCTGGCGGGGACGGTCTCGCGGCGACGTTGGTCTAAGCGTTGCAAATGGCGCTGCGCTGTTTTCATGATGTCTTCCACCATGGACATGAAGCCCACATGGGCCTCGTCTTGCAAACACACCACGTCCAAGGCTTCGCCACGCTGGTCGTTGATGGGAATCGCGCCGGGTGGCATCAAACGCTCTGGCTGCAATTTCTCACACCCCAAACTCACCACCATCACCTCACCGCCAAAGTTGGGATTGAGACTGATGTTGCGCAAGGTACGAATCGGTATCTCCGCGCCTTCGGCATCAATCGCCACGCCGCAGCCATAGGTGTGCTCTAGGCCCACCACATCGTCCACGTGGGAAAACTTGGGCAACAACTCGGCCTTGATGCGCTCCACGGCAAACGCCACCACACCAGACACACACTGCACCGTGGTGGTGATGGCCAAAATATTGCGCGTGCCCACCGAACCATCCGCGTTGCGATAACCCTCAAAGGTGTAGCCCTCCAAGGGGGGCAACATCTCGGCCTTGGCTGTCGCCATGGGTAGGTTGTGAAGTTCACGCGCCGCAGGCATTTGCAGCAAACGTTCATGCACCCAACTGCCCGCGGGTATGTCTTTCAGGGCATAACCAATTGGAATGCCGTAGCGCAGCACTGCGGTCTCAGCTGCCATGTCGACCAACGCCACCTTATGCCCTTGCGGCACCGCGTCACGCAGGCGCACCCCGTCGGGCAACACCGTGCCTGCGGGCAAGCCGCCTGGGTTAGCCACGATCGCCACGTTGTCTTGGGGCCGCATGCGGATGGTGAGTGGGGTCATCAAGGTCTCCGATCATTTGGCTTTCATTCAAAGCCTTTACAAACGCAATGATAGCGGTACCATAGCCAGGCGTGCAAGCTAGGTACGCCAGAAACCACCATGACCGACAAAGATCAGCCCAAAAGAACCCGTCGCAGCAGCGGCGCCATCACCCTGCGCGATGTGGCCATGCTGGCAGGCGTCGCCCCCATCACTGCTTCTCGCGCCATCAACACCCCCCAACAAGTCTCGCCTGACGTGCTGCGCAAAGTGCAAGAAGCCGTGCAACGCACAGGCTATGTCCCCAATCGCATGGCGGGTGGCTTAGCCTCGTCGCGCAGTCGTCTGATTGCGGCCGTGGTGCCGAGCACGGTGGTGTCGGTGTTCATGGAAACCATCGAGTCCTTGAACGGCACCTTGTTTGATGCAGGCTACCAATTGATGCTGGGGCAATCGGGCTACTCGGCTGAGCGCGAAGAAGTGCTGCTCGAGGCCATCATTGGTCGACGCCCCGATGGGATTTTTTTAACAGGCATCTTGCCCCCCGGCAAAGCCCGCACACGGCTCTTAGCATCAGGCATTCCCGTGGTGGAAACCTGGGACCTCACGCCCACCCCCATCGATATGCTGATTGGCTTCTCCCACTCTGACATTGGTCGGGCTGTGGCCCAATTTCTGATGGGCAAGGGCTACCAACAATTTGCCATCGTGCGCGCTGAAGACGAACGCGCTGATCGCCGCACAATGGCCTTCCAAGAGGCTATCGCGCAGCAAGCTTTGCCGCCTGCGTTGGTGGTCAATGTGGGGGCTTCACGTTCGCTCAAAAGCGGACGTGAAGCCATGGCACAGATTTTGGCTGAACGGCCCCAAGTCGAAGCCATTTTTTGCAGCTCCGACTTGCTCGCCCTAGGCGTGATGACCGAGGCCCGTGCCAGAGGCTTGTCGGTACCCGACGACATCGCCGTCATGGGGTTTGGCGACGTGCCCTTTGTGGCAGACATGGTGCCTGCTCTCACCACCGTGCGCATCAACGGCGAACAAATTGGGGCTTTGGCCGCCCACCAATTGATAGATCGTGCTGAAGGCCGAGAAATCTCGTCGCGCATTGTCGACGTGGGCTTTTCGATCATCGCGCGCGACAGCACATCCCTAGCGAAAACCCTGAGATAAAAGCATTGACGACCTCTTTTGGCGTGGTTAAGATCACATAAATCCAATTGGTAGCGCTACCAAATCTAACTTATTTTCATCCATGTCTCACACTACCCCCTTGTATTCACGCCTGCTACTGACCGGTGCCGCGGGCGGCTTAGGCCAAGTCTTGCGGCCGCGACTCAAAACACAGTGCGATGTGTTGCGGGTCAGCGACTTGGGCAATTTGGGTGAAGCGGCCGAAGGAGAAGAGGTCGTCGCCGCCATGCTGCAAGACCGCCCCGCCATTCTCAAACTGCTGGAAGGCGTCGATGCCGTGGTGCATTTGGGTGGCATTTCCACCGAGCAGCCGTTTGACGACATCGTGCAAGCCAACATCATTGGCGCTTACAACTTGTACGAAGGGGCACGCATTCACGGCACCCGTCGCATTGTGTTCGCCAGCTCCAACCACGTCACGGGGTTTTACCGCCAAGACGAAGTCATCGACGCCACCCAGCCCGTGCGACCCGATGGCTATTACGGCCTGAGCAAAGCCTTTGGCGAAAACTTGGCGCGCTTTTACTTTGACCGCTACGGCATCGAAACTGTGTGCCTGCGCATTGGCTCCTCATTTCCAGAACCTAAGGACCGCCGCATGCTCGCGACTTGGTTGAGCTACGACGACTTAGAGCGCTTGGTGGTGGCCAGCCTGAGCTCACCCGTGGTGGGCTACAGCGTGATTTACGGTATGTCTGACAACCACCATGTGTGGTGGGACAACACCCCTGGCAAACACATTGGCTACCGCCCGCAAGACAACTCTGAGCCTTTCCGTGCTGCGGCCCAGGCCAAGCAACCCGTTCTCGATTTGAAGGACCCCGCCGTGATTTACCAAGGCGGTGGTTTTGTCAAAGCAGGTCCTTTCTAAACACTTCACCACAACAGGAGACTTCCATGAACCCTCGTTCCAACTTGCTCAAAACCTTGGTCGCTGCGGCTGCTGCATCGCTTTTTGCGATGGGCGTCCACGCCACCGAATTCCGCTCCTCCGACATCCACCCTGACGACTACCCCACCGTGCAAGCCGTGCGCCATATGGGTGAAGAGTTGAGCAAAGCCACCAATGGCAAACACAGCATCAAAGTGTTTTCCAAATCAGCGCTGGGCAATGAAAAAGACACGATTGAACAAACCAAACTCGGCGCGATTGCCATGACACGCGTCAACGTGGCGCCCATGAACAATATTTGTGCCGCCACCATGGTGCCCACCATGCCCTTCTTGTTCCGTTCGACCGAGCACATGCGCAAAGTGTTGGATGGCCCCATCGGTGAAGAAATCTTGAAAGACTGCGAAGCCCAAGGCTTTGTGGGCTTGGCCTTCTATGACTCTGGTGCT
Source organism: Limnohabitans sp. (assembly GCA_046052785.1). Taxonomy (GTDB): domain Bacteria; phylum Pseudomonadota; class Gammaproteobacteria; order Burkholderiales; family Burkholderiaceae_C; genus Limnohabitans. The sequence goes on from JAVLFR010000192.1 coordinate 11,805, forward strand.
CGTTCGATTTACACCGTGAAAAAACCCCTCAAAACCTTGGCTGACGCCAAAGGCCTGAAGGTACGCGTGCAGCAAAGCGACTTGTGGGTGTCGCTGCTCGAAGCCATGGGCGCCAACGCTACGCCTATGCCTTACGGCGAGGTCTACACCGCCTTGAAGACGGGTTTGGTCGATGCGGCTGAAAACAACTACCCTTCCTACGAAAGCTCACGTCACTTTGAAGTGGCCAAGTACTACAACAAGACCTGTCTCTTATACACATCTGACGCTGCCGACGAAGCTAGAAGTGTA
>JAVLFR010000193.1:0-5505 GCA_046052785.1 Limnohabitans sp.
TCACCCAGCACTTGCAAAAATAACAACTGGCCCCCTTCGGGCACCTGCAAGGCTTGCACCTCATCAGGCCCCGCCACCACCAACGCCGATCGCAACACTTGCAAGCCGCCACGCAAGCCCGCGTGCGTCAAGCTGTGGCGATGGCGTGTGCGTTTGCCCAACACCAAATCCACCGCAAACGACTCCACAAACGTACCGCGCCCCTGCGAGGCATGCACCAAGCCACGCTGCACCAAGCTGGCCAAAGATCGGCGAATCGTGTGACGGTTCACGCCAAACTGTTGCGCCAAGCGGTGCTCGGATGGCAAGCGAACGCCAGGCGCGTAAACGCCTTGGCCAATGGCCTCTGCCAGCTCGTTGGCGATCCGCGACCAAAAGCGATCTGCATCTCGCGAGGAAGACATCACATCCGTCATGAAAGTTACACATGCACTGCCTAAGCTTGCACCTGTGTTTGAGTTGTATAGACAAGTGAGAGGGTGCCATAAAGATGTTTCAGACGTTTGACAAAAGTTCGCCGCACGCGCGAAAGATGTGGATGGCTTTATTGGCCAGAGCCCCACAACCGTTGCTAGACGCCGCACTCGCTCAACACACCCACACGCAGCCCCAATGGCTGCGCCGTCCAGAAACGGGTTTGATGATGGTGCAAGGTCGCGTGGGCGGCACGGGCGAGCGCTTCAACCTAGGTGAAATCACCGTCACCCGCTGCGCCTTGCGCCTGCACACGGCTAACTCTGACGCGCCCGTAGGAGTGTCTTATGTGCTGGGCCGCAACCATCACCAAGCCCAACTCGCCGCCGTGGCTGATGCCTTGCTTCAAGACCCCGCACAACACGCCGAGCTAGAGGCCAGCCTGCTCACCCCCCTGCGCGAACACCTGCAAGCCAAACACGCCGCACGCCATGCACGCACCCAAACCACCAAGGTGGACTTTCTCACTGTGGCACGTGAAGCCGGTGGTGACGACGAAGGAGACGAGGCATGAAAGCACAAGACCTTCAACACATCGCCGCAAGCTTTAACCATGAGGCCTTTGGTAGCCAAGCGGTGTTTCGGGTCGCGCTGGATGCGCTGTCACACCCTGGGCGACTGTTTCATATGCCAACCGACTGTGCCCTGCCAAAGCATGGCCAAGCTGCGGCTGCAGCGATGATGTTAGGACTGCTGGATGCCGACACCCGCTTGTGGTTGTCACCCGCACTGGCTGTGAGTGATGCGGCGCCGTGGCTGCGCTTTCACACCGGCTGCCAGATCGTCACCCATGCCAACGATGCGCACTTTGTGTGGGTGGCATTGGGTGATGTGGTGCCCACCTTGCAAAGCCTGCGCTTAGGCAGCGATGCCTACCCCGACCAATCTGCCACCTGCGTGATCGAAACACCCGCGCTGCATGCAGACGGGCCCGGTTGGACCCTGCAAGGCCCGGGCATTCAAGACCAACGCCAGCTGCGCGTGACAGGCCTCGCTCCTGATTTCACAGAGCAATGGCAGCACAACCACAACAGCTTTCCACGCGGTGTGGATGTGTTTCTCACCACCCCTACGCATGTGGTGGGCCTGCCGCGCACCACGCGCATCTTGAACACCCAGGAGGCTTGACATGTACGTGGCCGTCAAAGGCGGAGAAACCGCCATCCTCAACAGCTACAAACTGCTTGCCGAGCAGCGCCGTGGCGACACTGCACAACCCGAACTCAGCGTCGAACAAATTCGCCAACAGCTCAAGCTGTCGGTCGACCGCGTCATGACCGAGGGCTCGTTGTACGACCCCGAGCTCGCCGCCCTCGCCATCAAACAAGCCAGCGGCGATTTGGTGGAAGCTATCTTTTTGTTGCGCGCCTACCGCGCCACCTTGCCTCGCTTGGGCAACACCTGCGCGCTAGACACCGCACGGATGCAACTTGACCGCCGTATTTCAGCCACCTTCAAAGACTTGCCAGGCGGCCAAGTATTGGGCCCCACGTACGACTACACCCAACGCCTGCTGGACTTCACACTGTTGGCCAACGCGCAAAGGGAGGCGCACATGGATGCGCAGACCAACGATGCTGCGCCAGAGACGCAAGCGGCCATTCCAAGCCCCCAACCAGAAGCCGCACCTCGCGTGGTCGACTTGCTGAACCAAGAGGGGTTGATCGAAACCTTCCCTTGCCCCGCACACGACCCCGACCCCATGGACCTGACGCGTGAGCCCTTGCGCTTTCCCGCCGACCGCGCCACCCGCTTGCAAAACATCGCTCGCAGTGACGAGGGATTTTTATTGGCCCTGGCGTATTCGACCCAACGCGGCTATTCGCACACCCACCCCTTCGTGGGCGAGGTGCGCTTGGGGCAAATCGCGGTAGAGATACAACCTGAAGAGCTGGGCTTTGCCATCTCGATTGGTGACATTGAAATCACCGAATGTGAAATGGTCAACCAGTTTGGCGGCAGCAAAACTGAGCCCCCCAAATTCACACGCGGCTACGGCTTGGCCTTTGGCCACAGCGAACGCAAGGCCATGGCCATGAGTCTGGTCGACCGTGCCCTGCGTGCTGACGAATTGGGCGAAGCGATTGAGTCGCCCGCGCAAATGCAAGAGTTTGTGCTCTCGCACAGCGACAGCCTGGAGGCCTCGGGCTTTGTGCAGCATTTAAAACTGCCGCACTACGTGGACTTTCAGTCCGAACTGGAATTGGTGCGCAAGATGCGCGCTAGTCAACACGGCAGCCATGGCCCAGAGGAGCAAGCATGAACACGCCCCAAATGTCGGCGGACAGCACCACAACTTCGCAAGACACAGCGCCTGACGTAAACTTCGCCTACCTCGACGAGCGCACCAAGCGCATGATTCGCCGCAGCATTCTCAAAGCCGTGGCCATCCCCGGTTACCAAGTGCCGTTTGGCTCACGCGAAATGCCATTGCCCTATGGCTGGGGCACCGGGGGCATTCAGGTGACAGCCTCGGTCATCGGGCCAGACGACACCCTGAAGGTGATTGACCAGGGCTCGGACGACACGGTCAACGCTGTCAATATCCGACGTTTCTTTGAGCGCACCGCAGGCGTGAACACCACCACGCGCACCCACGAAGCCACGCTGATTCAAACACGACACCGTATCCCTGAGAAGCCTTTGGTCGAAGGCCAAATCATTGTGTTTCAAGTCCCCGTGCCTGAGCCCATGCAGCGCTTGGAGCCACGCGAAACCGAAACACGCACGCTGCATGGCTTGGCCGAATACGGTCTGATGCACGTCAAACTGTACGAAGACATCGCTCGCTACGGCCACATTGCCACCACCTACGACTACCCCGTCATGGTGAACCACCGCTACATCATGTCGCCCTCGCCCAACCCCAAATTTGACAACCCCAAGATGCACATGAACCCTGCCTTGCAGTTGTTTGGTGCAGGCCGCGAAAAACGCATTTACGCCGTGCCACCTTACACCTCGGTAGAGAGCTTGGCGTTTGATGACCATCCGTTTGAAATTCAAAAATGGAATGCGGCTTGCGCCCAGTGCGGCGCGACCGAATCGTTCTTAGATGAAATCATCACCGACGATGCCGGTGGCCGCATGCATGTGTGCTCAGACTCTGATTACTGCCAAACACGACAAGACGAACAATCGTCGGAGGCCGCATGAGTGAAAGTATGAGCATGGGCTTGCAAGTGCGCCAGGCCACAGCCGCCGACTTGCCCAGCATCTTGGCGCTGTATGCGCAACCGGCCATGGACAACGGCCATGTGCTGACCATCGCCCAAGCCGAACAACTGTTCGCTCAATTTAGCCACTACCCCAACTACCGCTTGTTTGTCGCCTGCGCAAACGATGCAATCGTGGGCACTTTTGCTTTGCTGGTCATGCACAACCTCGCCCACCATGGCACGCCCTCTGCCGTCGTCGAAGACGTGGTGGTGAGTCAAGCCCATCAATCCCAAGGCATTGGCCGCGACATGATGCACCACGCCATGGCACTTGCCCGTGAGGCGGGTTGCTATAAGTTGGTGTTGTCGTCCAACCAAAAACGTGAACGGGCCCACGCGTTTTATGAGTCATTAGGGTTTCAGCGACATGGCTTTAGTTTTTCAATCGAGATCTGACATGCCTTCTTTAGACAACTCCTCTCCCTTGCTGCGTGTGCGTGGCGTGGCTAAAAGCTATGGCGACCGGATTGCCATTCACGAAGCCAGCTTTGATTTGTGGCCCGGCGAAGTGATGGCTGTGGTGGGCGAATCGGGCTCGGGTAAATCCACCCTGCTCAACGCCATCGCGGCACGCAGCCGACCCGATGCGGGCCAGGTTGAATTTCTCCACCGCGACGGGCAGCTGCAAGACATCTACACCATGACCGAAGCGCAGCAACGCCTGTTGGCGCGCACCGACTGGGGCTTTGTGCATCAAAATGCCGCCGATGGCTTGCGCATGGACGTGTCGGCAGGCGCCAATGTGGGCGAGCGTCTTATGGGTTTGGGCGAGCGCCACTATGGCCGTTTGCGCGAAAGCGCCGAGCAATGGCTGCAACGCGTCGAGATTGATCCCAGCCGCATCGACGACACGCCTCGCACCTTCTCGGGCGGCATGCGTCAACGCCTGCAAATTGCACGCAATTTGGTCACCCAACCGCGCTTGGTGTTCATGGACGAACCCACCTCGGGCTTGGATGTGTCGGTGCAGGCCCGCCTGCTGGATTTGCTGCGTCAGCTCACGCGGCAAATGCAGTTGGCGGTAGTCATCGTCACGCACGACTTAGCCGTGGCCCGTTTGTTGGCCCACAGAATGATGGTCATGCAAGGGGGCCGTGTGGTCGAAGCGGGCTTGACCGACCAAGTGCTGGATGACCCACAGCACCCGTACACCCAGTTGTTGGTGTCTTCTGTTTTGCAACCCTGATCCGTTTGAGAGAAACCCCATGCTGCACATGAAACAGGTGTCCAAGCGCTTCACGCTGCACCACCAACACGGTACCGAACTGCAGGTGCTCCACAACGTCGATTTAAATGTCTCGTCTGGCGAATGCGTGGTGCTCGACGGGCCATCGGGGATGGGCAAAAGCACCTTGCTCAAACTCATCTACGCCAACTACCGCGCCACCAGCGGCCTCATTGAGGTCTGTCAAGCCGATGGCCGTTTGTTGGAGCTGACCCAGGCCACTCCTCGCGAGTTGGTGCACATGCGCCGCGACACCGTGGGTTATGTGAGCCAATTTTTACGCGTCATTCCACGCGTGTCGGCGCTGGATGTGGTGGCCGAACCGCTGATCGACGACGCGGCCGATCAAAATCACGCCATCGAGGCAGCGCGAGAGCAAGCGCGTGCTTGGCTAACGCGTCTGCGCATTCCCGAGCGTTTGTGGAATTTACCGCCCGCCACTTTCTCTGGCGGTGAGCAACAGCGCATCAACATCGCCCGCAACCTCATCAAGCCTCGCCCCATTTTGTTGCTCGACGAGCCCACCGCGTCACTGGATGCGGCCAACACCCAAACCGTGATTGAGATGATCCAAGAAGCGGTGGCCCG
>JAVLFR010000194.1:0-6356 GCA_046052785.1 Limnohabitans sp.
GCGGGTTTGCGTGAACAGGGATATGGTACGTTTGAGGGGTTGCGTCATCCAGACATACAAGCCCAAAACCCTGAGGCTTGGCAACGTTGGCTGGAGTTTGATGCCGATGTGGCGGTAGAAGGTGCTGAAACCACACGTGCATTTCATGCCCGCGTGATCACTTGCCTGAATGCATTGGCCGTGCAATATGCGGGCGAGCATGTGGTGGTGTTCACACACGGGGGCGTGCTCGATATGGTGTGGCGTCATGCGCAAGCTTTGTCGCTGAGTGGCCCGCGTGAGTGCGACATTCCAAACGCAGGCATGAACCAAGTGACCTGGCAGGATGGAGCGCTGCATATCCAAGCTTGGGCAGATGCCACACATTTGGCCGATTTGCCAGCGCAGCCCGTCTATAGCCAAAAGCGGTTATTGCAAGCGCGAGATAATTGACTTTTAAATATCATGGCGAATCACTTATGGCTTTGATGATCACCGACGAATGCATCAACTGCGATGTGTGTGAGCCAGAATGCCCGAATGAAGCTATCTTTCTAGGGCCCGAGATTTACGAAATCAACCCCGACAAATGCACCGAATGTGTGGGTCATTTTGACGAACCCCAATGTGTTCAGGTTTGCCCCGTGGCTTGCATTCCCGTCAACCCTGAGCGGTTGGAAGGCCGAGACGCTTTGTTAGCGAAGTTTCGGCTGTTGCAGCAGGCGGCAAGCTAATGAAGTCTATTCGCTAGCAGCGCGCTAAGCCTTCACGGGCTCGTTGACGCTTTGTCAGGCAGCGCTTTAGCGGTGCCTTTCTTTTTGGGTCCTGCATGGGGGTCAACCGCGGTGAAGTAGGGGCTTGGCCTTTTTTTGCTGTGCAGGCTTTTGGGTTCGCCATGCTGAGGCACGGGCGCTGGTGGGGTGTCGCTAGCAGGCGGCGCATGGGGCGCCGTGATTCGCACGGCTGCGGTGTGAGCGGCTTGGCGCTCGGCTTGCAGCCTCTGTTTTTCGAGGGCTTGTGCTTCGCGCAAGTCAGCGCTGGCGTTATTTTTACCCTGTCCTGTGGCGCTTAGCGCGTTCGCGGGTCGAACCGCAATGGCCTCGCCGTGATTGCATTGGCTGGACGCGCTGTAGGTGTTGCCGCAGCGGTAGGCTGTGTCGGCCAAAGCTGGGTGACTGAGCCAGACGACAAGGGCGAGCATGGCGCCTAAAAAATCACTGGGCGTCGGGCCCCTTAACGTTTGTGATGTCAGCATGAGTAGCCCCTGCCTTGTCAGTGCCAGGCAACGCCACTGGCCGAGGTGGTTTGGGCCGGGGCGGCTTGGTGGTGTGAATCATTTGCGTAGCTTTCACCATGTCGCCCGCAAGCAAATGCGGCAAGGCCAAACTGGTGCGCGTGATGCAGTCTTCAATGGCGGTGCGCTGTTCGGGGGCTGGTTTTTTCAGCACCCAATTTGCGACCTCTGATTTCACACCCGGGTGGCCAATGCCAATGCGCAACCGCCAGTACTGGTCTGTGCCTAGCTGAGCATGGATATCGCGCAAGCCATTGTGGCCCGCGTGGCTGCCGCCGAGTTTGAGTTTGGCTTCACCAGGCGTGATGTCTAACTCGTCATGCACCACCAAAATTTCTTGGGGCTGAATTTTGAAGAAACGCGCCAAGGCTCCCACCGACTTGCCAGAGAGGTTCATGTAGGTTTGGGGCTCCAGCAGCCAGACGTTCTGACTTTTGACAGTGGTGCGAGCGATCAGGCCGTGGTAGGTGCGGTCGGGTCGCAGCTGGACTTTGAGGTCGCGCGCAGCGGTGTCTAACCACCAAAAGCCCGCGTTGTGGCGCGTGGCTTCGTATTCAGGGCCGGGGTTGCCTAGGCCAACGAGGAGCTTGATCATGTGCACATTATTGCCAAAGCAAAACGGCCCACCGAAGTGGGCCGTGCCAAGCAAACAAAGAAAAGAAATTACTTCTTCTTTTTGTCTGTGCCAGCCGCCGCAGCAGCTTCTTGTGGCGTAGGCGCCTCAGCTTTAGTGGCCACCACAGCCACCAACACGGGGTTGGAGTTGCCAGGTGCGACCACCGTCACGCCCTCGGGGAGGGTGATGTCTTTGGCATGCAAAGAGTGACCTTTGGTCAAATTGCTCAAGTCCACAGCGATGAACTCTGGCAAATCTTTTGGCATGCAAGAGATTTCCAATTCAGTGGCGATGTGGTTGATCAAGCATTGGTCCGCTTTGACAGCGGGAGAGTTTTCTTCACCCGAATAGTGCAAAGGCACTTTTTTCTTCATCTTGGTGTTGGCATCGATGCGTTGAAAGTCGATGTGCAGGACGAGTTGCTTGAACGGGTGATATTGCACATCGCGCAACAACACTTCGGTGGTTGTGCCGTTGTGTTCCATTTGCAAGACAGAAGCGTGGAAAGCTTCTTTCTTCAAGGCGTGCCACAAGGCGTTGTGATCGAGTTCGATCAAGGTGGGTTCTGCTGTGCCACCGTAGACGATGCCAGGTGTGCGACCCGTGATACGCAGACGGCGGCTCGCACCCGTTCCCTGCTTAGCGCGCTCAAAAGCGACAAATTTCATAATTAACTCCAGTAAGAACCCACCGCGACCAGTGTGGCTCCAGTTTTAAAAATAGACTGCACAACACAAGGAAGGGCAGCCCGGGGTGATGCTCGACGACGTTGGAGCCAGCTGATTAAAACAGTTGGTCTTGGTCGGAGAACAAACTCATGACCGACTCACCTTTGGCAATGCGTTGAATCGTTTCACCGATCAGCGGGGCCACAGTGAGTTGGCGGATTTTTTTACAAGCGCGTCCTGCTTCGATTAAAGGAATGGTGTTGGTCACCACGACTTCGTCAAGTGAGTCGCCTTTAGCGATGCGTTCGATCGCAGGGCCAGAGAAGATGGGGTGTGTGCAATACGCGTAAACCTTTTTGGCGCCGCGCGTTTTGAGCACTTCAGCCGCTTTGACCAAGGTGCCTGCGGTGTCAATCATGTCGTCCATGATCACGCAGTTGCGGCCTTCGATGTCGCCGATGACATTCATCACTTCAGACACGTTGGCTTTGGGGCGACGCTTGTCGATGATGGCCAAATCGCAACCGAGTTGCTTGGCTAGAGCGCGAGCGCGCACCACGCCGCCCACATCGGGCGACACAACGATCAGGTCTTCGTAGTTTTTGGTGTTCAAGTCGCCCAACAAAACGGGCGACGCATAGATGTTGTCGACGGGAATGTCAAAAAAGCCCTGGATTTGGTCTGCATGCAAGTCCATGGTCAACACGCGGGCCACGCCTGCGGTTTGCAGTAAATCAGCCACCAGCTTGGCAGAAATAGGCACGCGGCTTGATCGGGGGCGACGGTCTTGTCGGGCGTAGCCAAAGTAAGGAATAACCGCGCTGATGCGCTCGGCTGAGGCGCGCTTGAGAGCGTCGACCATGATCAGCAATTCCATCAAGCTTTCGTTGGTGGGGGCGCAAGTGCTTTGCACGACGAACACATCGCGGGCACGCACGTTTTGGTTGATTTCAACGGTGACTTCGCCGTCAGAGAAGCGACCAACGTTGGCTGCACCTAGTTCAATGCCGAGATGGCTGGCAATTTCGGCCGCCAACATGGGGTTGGAGTTGCCAGTAAAGACCATGAAGTCGGGAATGTGGGTCGACATGATGACGTATGACTTTCGCTTCAAGACCAATGACGCAATAAGCCGTCACTTGCAAACCAAGCACCGATGTGCTGTGAAGAAGATTTGGCAGGGGATCGAGGACTCGAACCTCGGAATGCTGGAATCAAAATCCAGTGCCTTAACCAACTTGGCGAATCCCCTACACAGGTCAGACGCTTTGCAGCGACCAACCCTTAACTTTCGTTGGCTGCCCACCCCGCTTGTGGGTGAGATGCCATGTTGCTGCATATCCGCATTTGCCAGTCGTGTGGGGTTGAGTTAATCATCACACCATCGGGTAACTTAGCAAACACTGCGCTGCCAGAACCCGTCATGCGAGGGCTTAATCCAAAAGAACCAAGCCACTCAAGGGCTTGGGTCACCTCTGGGCACAATACCTGAGCGACTGGCTGCAAATCATTACGACCAAAACCGTATGGATTAGCAGTGAAGTCGGGCATTGTAGCAGTTTCTGTGGCGCGCTCTAGCTCTGGGTGCTGAAAAATTCTGGCGGTTTCCAACCCAGCGTTGGGTTTGACCACCACAAAGCGTGCGCAGGGCAATTCGATGGGCGCCATTTTTTCGCCAATGCCTTCAACCCATGCGTTGTGGCCCCCCATGAAAAACGGGACATCTGCCCCAAGGGCCAGCCCCAAGGGCATCAGTTTGGACAAGGGCCAATTCAATCCCCACAATCGGTTGAGGGCCAGTAAGGTGGTGGCCGCATCGGACGAACCACCACCCATGCCTGCTTGGGCAGGAATGTGTTTTTCGATCGCCATGTGCGCCCCAAAAGTTGTGTTGCTGGCGCGTTGAAGTGATTGCGCGGCACGCATGACCAAATCATCCGCAGGCAATGCCAAGGTGAGGTCTTCGCGGTCAATCACGCCATCGTCACGCACCTCAAAATGCAGGACGTCATACCAGTCGATCAGCATGAAGGCCGATTGCAACAAGTGGTAGCCGTCATCACGCCTGCCTGTGATGTGCAAAAACAAGTTGAGCTTGGCGGGGGCTAAGACGTTATGGAGCGAACGCATATTTAGGGGTCGAGTTGAATGCGCAGCGTGACTTCGGGTAACGGGTGGTTGCGTCTGGCGCTGAGCGTGCCTTTCGCGAGGGTAGACAAATCAGCCTGCCAGCCTGAGGCTTGGGCGTCTCGACCTTGCAACCACCCAAAAATCGCATCGATGGGCAAGGCTGCACCCGTGGTTTGCTCGGTCAATTCGGCCAGCGATTTGAAACGGCGAAGCTTGCCACCTTCGCTGAGTTGAACAGTTTGCGGTGTCCATTGCAAAGCCCCCACCGTCATGCCTAAAGGGGAGTAAATGTCGAGCTCACCCTGGTTTTCATTGCCACGAAGCCAAAAACTAGCGCTCACCGACGAGGGGGCATCGCCCAGCACTTGCACGCTGATGCGGCCCTGCCACTCTGGCACGTTGGTGGGTTCGACACCCGAGGTCTGGGTTCTTCGGTTGGGCGCCGCACAAGCGGTCAGCATGACAGCCATGATCAGTGCAAGCCAACATGTGCGCATGCTTACAGCGCAGGTTTGAGGCGTTGCAGCGTTTCCTGCAAGGTCTCATTGGTGGGGGCGAGTTCCAAGCCTTCGCGCCAGACTTTGAGCGCTTCTTCTGGTCGCTTCAACTGCCAAAGCACTTCACCTAAGTGCGCGGCAATCTCAGCGTCAGCGCGGGCCTTGTAGGCTTTTTGTAAATAGCTCAAAGCCGAAGTGAGGTTGCCAAGTCGGAATTCGACCCAGCCCAAACTGTCTGTGATGAAAGGGTCATCTGGCGCAAATGTGAGCGCTTTGACAATGAGTTGCTTGGCTTCGGTCAAGCGCATATTGCGATCCGCCAGCGAAAAGCCCAAGGCGTTGTAGGCGTTGTAATAACTGGGGTTTTGAGCAATGACTTGGCGAAGCAGCTTTTCCATCTCGTCGAGTTGGTTGAGTTTTTCGGCCAGCATGGCTTGTTCGTACATCAAATCTAAATCACTGCCGTTGACGGCGGCAAGCAAATCGAATGCTGTTTGCCATTGGCGGTGTTCACGCAAGAGCTGCACTTCAGCCAAAACACGGCTGCGTTGTTCGTCTGGGGTGCTGGCTGGGATTTGCTGAATCAACTCTCGCGCTTGGCCCATCTTGCCTTGGCGGGCTAGTAATGCGGCACGCCGTGTTTGGGCTTGATTCAAACCCCGCGTGTTGGTCTCGGTCGGTGTTTGGGTGGCGAGGGTGACATAGCGCGACAAAGAGGCCTCGGCTTCTTTGTCCTGACCTTGCTCAAACTGTAATGAGCCCAAAACCAGCCAAGCATCGGCCAGCTTAGGGTCTTTGCGGGTGATGGCTTGTAATTGTTCGGAGGCGTCTTTGTAGCGCTCGAGCTCAATTAACACGCGCACGTAGCTCATGGCCATTTCAATGCCGTCCTGAGAACGCAGGCCCTGCAAAACCAGGGCTTCTGCTTCTGGTGCTTTCTTGCCCATCAGTTCCAAGGCCAGCAGGGTGGGACCTGGGGTTTTGCTGTCCGCAGCGAGTCCTTTTTTGGCAGCCTCTTGGGCGCCCGCTACATCGTCACTGCCTAAGCGCATACGCCCCAAGCTGGTCCAGGCCACCGCGCTGGTGGTGGTGTTCTTTTGCAGATAAGGCTCGAGTGCTTGTTGCACGACCGCCGTGGCGCGCTTTTTATCGCTCACACGGGCAAAGTATCT